>JBCNPG010000499.1:0-3066 GCA_039593445.1 Pedobacter sp. | reverse complement strand
TATACGAATGTTCAGCAGGGTAAACATTGGAAATCACTTCTAAAAACCCATCTTTTAAGCGCTCCGCTCCCATCATCGGGATGATGTTGGTTTCGCCTTCAGAGAAGGTAAAATGGCGGGAAAGTCTATTTTCACGTTTCATTCTATCAAATAGCGCTGTGCCTGGTGGAGCTTTCAACACATTCACGATGGGAATAGGGATTGCGGCCTCGTAGATAAAATCGATTACGCTTTGAAAACTCGACTCCTTATCCGTATCAAAGCCTACTATAAACCCTCCCAAAACAGTAAATCCCGATTGATGCAGCTTATGAATATTGTTTAGCAGGTCGCGTTTCAGATTTTGATTTTTAAGCGAAGCTTTTAAACTATCTGCCTCAGGGGTCTCAATCCCAATAAATATGTTTCTGAATTTGGCCTTAAGCAACAACTCCATCATTTCATCATCATCAGCTAAGTTGACCGTAAGTTGCGTCATGAAATATAAATTAGGCTTCGTTTCTTCATGCCATTCGATCAAGGCTGGAAGCAACTCAGATTTTAATATCTTTCTATTGCCAATAAGGTTATCATCGGCAAACAACACCGATTGGGTTTCTCCGGCTTTACGTATCAACTCTAATTCGGCGATAATTTGTGTTGCAGATTTAGTACGAGGTTTGCGTCCGTACAAAGCTGTTACGTCACAAAAATCGCATAAGTAAGGGCAACCACGTGAAAATTGAACAATAGAAAACAGGTAGTCCTTCATGTTAACAAGTTCCATTTGTGGCAATGGCGTGGTACTTACATCAGCGAACTCATTTGTTTTATAGATTGGCTTAGCCTGGCCAAATTTCAGATCTGCAATAAATAGCGGAAGTGTAATTTCGGCTTCATTTAAAACAAAATGAGCAATACCCTCAAAACGCTCATGTTCGTGCGTAAAAAGCGGTCCTCCAGCCACTATCGTTGCATTTTTCCTTTTACACTGCGCTATAATTTTCCTGACTGACTCTTCCTGTACATTCATAGCCGAAAGAAAAACCATATCTGCCCATTCAATGTCTTTATCGGTTAATGGCTTTACGTTCAGATCTACAAGTTTTCGTTCCCAATCTTGTGGCAACATGGCGGCTACCGTTAATAAGCCAAGGGGCGGATAGGCTGCTTTTCTGCCCGTTAACGATGCGAAATGCTTGAAAGCATAAAACGAATCATACATTTCAGGATACACCAATAAAATTTTCATTCTTTGTCGTTTTAAATCAGTCTTATGGACAGGACGCGAATTCCTAATACTAACATTTTGTTTCTAAGTTAATATCTAGCAACGATAACTCATAGTTATTTTGAACATAATTCTGATTTGGAATAACCGCCCAACGAACTTAATTACAGGGAACAAACTGATATAAATACTTGGAAACATTACCATTTGGCAGATTAAAATCGGATTTGGATCATCAGATCGCAGTTGCGCGAAAAATGATAGCAAAAAAAGGCTTCCTACACATCGTAAGAAGCCTTCGTAAGTACCCCCAACAGGATTCGAACCTGTGACCTACGGTTTAGAAAACCGGTGCTCTATCCAGCTGAGCTATGGAGGCCTCTCAACTTTGTGGGTTGATGCTGCAAAGATAGACTTTCCAAACAAAAAGCACAATATAAATTTTCATTTCACCCAACAAGCCATTAAGCTTTTCACAATCAGCTCCTTACTTTCATGCTATTACTATTCGATACATCAGTGATTTCGCCCCATCGTCATTTTAAAAGACCAAATCATCCAATTCTTCGTTTAATTAGCTAGCTTTAATCAAAACCAATCGATCATGCCAAACTTCATCGTTATTTTTAGGGAACCAGATGGCAGAACATTGCCTCACACCGAAGCGGAAATTAGCCAGCATCAGCAAAACTGGAAAAGCTGGTTTGAACAATGGGGAAAAACAGGGAACCTGAAGGGTGGCAGCGGCCTGAGCCTCAACGGAAAACTCATCCATGGACCCAATCGCGAAATTAGCGACCAAATCCATCGCGTGGGAACCGAAATTGTTGGAGGCTTTTTGTTGCTGCAAGCCGATGATTTGGAACAGGCAACCGAAATAGCCGGCTCCTGCCCGATCTTCGAATTCGGTGGCTATGCCGAAGTCCGCGAAATGCAAAACTAAAACTGACCGAATCTCTTTGGTTAAATCAAACGCAATGAGTAACCAGCCTTAAATAAATACAAAAATTGCATGGTTTAGTTAAAAATTCGACTACCTTTGTATCATCTGATGATATGACGAATACAACAGTTTTAATCAATAGAAAATCGCTTGCCGATGAAGTGGCCGATGGCCTGCGCAAGCAATTGTCGCTGGGAACTTTCAAAGTAAACGAAAAACTTCCAATTGAGCCAGAATTAATGAAAATGTTTGGCGTTGGCCGCTCCACCATCCGGGAAGCCATCAAACTATTGGTCAATTCTGGACTGCTCAGGGTGCAACAAGGCTTGGGCACTTTTGTTGAGCGCACCGTATCTGCCCAAGAGCCCATGGATCAAAGGCTTAAACGCGCAGATAAAGTGGAACTTGACGAAGTAAGGCAACTGATCGAGATCAAAATTGCCGAAAAAGCGGCGCTCAACCGCTCTGCAGAGGATATTGAAAAAATACAATCCTACCTCGAAATGCGCAAAAAAACAGCCGACGAAGGCCAGTTGGAAGCGTGTATAGAGGCTGATATCCAATTTCACCTGGCCATTGCCAACGCCTCCAAAAACGAAGTGCTGGCCGATATTTACAAAACAGCATCGGCGCACCTCAAAAACTGGTTCCATGAAATCTACCAAGATACCAGAACCTTTCAAGACAGTTACCTTTTACATCAGCAACTGCTGACCAATATTATAGCAAAAGATCCGAAGGCGGCCTGGAATACGGCCACGAGGATACTTAATCATATTTTTTAATTTTAAACTCCTACACTTGCATGGTTTACGTTCACGGTCACGTTTTTCCTCGCGCTGTTTCCCTCGCGCGTGCTCGGCGCCGAACTCGCGGCGATCTTCGCGATCTTCACGAGCCAGGCGTGGAACAT
>JBCNPG010000498.1:0-3074 GCA_039593445.1 Pedobacter sp. | reverse complement strand
TGGGCAAAATTGGCGCATTGCTGGCCCATCAGTTTATTTACGAATGGTTTGGGGTGGCCTCCTTTCTATTTGTGTTTGTGTTTTTCGTGATCGGCTATCGCCTGCTTTTCAAAGTGAAGATCTTTGCAGTAGAAAAAGTATTGGGCTATAGTTTTTTCTTTTTATTGTTCATTTCGCTCACTTTGGCATTTGGGCATTCGTTTTTGGCCCGCACGCCACATTACTTGGAAGGCGAATTTGGTTATTGGAGCAACAAATTGCTGGTTGCCCAAATCGGACAGGCTGGTGTAGGAGGCTTGATCGTCTTTTTGGGTCTTACCATCCTCATCATTGCTTACAATATCGACTTTAAATTGCCTGCCCGTAAAACCGACAATGGTGTTGTTCCAGAGGTGCCCGAGCATATCGAACTGGTAAACGAAGACAAGTCTGAACCGGTAGAATTTAGCATCAACGATCGTTACAAAACAGCAAACCAGCCCAAGAGAGAACAAAATATCGTATTAACGCCCAATCGTTTTGAGGCAAAGGAGGAAGAAGAACCGGTTGAGGAAACACCGTTGCCTCTGCCAACCAATGTAATGCTTAATCCAACTGTAACACCTCCGGTTGCCCCTGTTGTTGCGCCTCCGGTTGAAGTGGAAACTGCAAACGAACCGAGCTTTACTATAGAAAAAACGGAAGAAGAAACCAAAGCCGAAGAACTGGTAGAGCAGTTTGGAACCTATGATCCTACCTTGGATTTGGCTTCCTATAAAAAACCACACCTCGATTTGTTGGAAAATTACGGCTCAAACAAAATTTCGGTCAATGCCGACGAGCTCGAGGCCAATAAAAATAAGATCGTAGAGACCTTAAACCACTACAATATCGAAATCGATAAGATTAAGGCGACGATTGGTCCTACGGTTACCTTGTATGAAATTATTCCGGCGCCAGGGGTAAGGATTTCCAAAATCAAGAACCTGGAAGACGATATTGCCCTAAGCTTGGCCGCTTTGGGTATCCGCATCATTGCGCCAATGCCGGGTAAGGGAACCATTGGTATCGAGGTGCCCAATCTGCATCCCGAAATGGTGTCGATGCGCAGTATTTTGGCTACCGAGAAATTTCAGCAGACCAATATGGATTTGCCGATTGCCCTGGGCAAGACCATTTCAAACGAGGTTTACATTGCCGATTTGGCCAAAATGCCCCATTTGTTGGTGGCGGGTGCAACCGGACAAGGTAAGTCGGTGGGGATCAATGCCATTTTGGTGTCGTTGCTGTATACCAAACACCCGGCACAGCTCAAATTGGTGTTGGTAGATCCTAAAAAGGTAGAGCTAACCCTGTTTAATAAAATTGAGCGCCATTTCTTGGCCAAATTGCCTGGCGAAGCCGATGCCATTATCACCGATACCAAAAAGGTAATCCATACCCTGAACTCGCTTTGCGTAGAGATGGATCAGCGTTATGATTTGCTGAAAGATGCGCAGGTAAGAAACCTAAGGGAATACAATGAGAAGTTTATCAAACGTAAGCTGAACCCGAACAATTCGCATCGCTTTTTGCCATACATCGTGTTGATCGTGGATGAGTTTGCCGATTTGATGATGACGGCAGGAAAAGAAGTCGAGACCCCAATTGCGCGTTTGGCCCAGCTGGCGCGTGCGGTGGGCATCCACTTGGTACTGGCCACGCAAAGGCCATCGGTTAACATCATTACTGGTACCATCAAGGCCAACTTCCCGGCCAGGTTGGCTTTCAGGGTATTGTCTAAAATCGACTCGCGAACAATTTTGGATAGTGGCGGTGCCGATCAGCTGATTGGTAGGGGGGATATGCTTTTATCGACAGGTAAGGACTTGATTAGGCTACAGTGTGCGTTTGTAGATACACCGGAGGTTGACCGCATTTCAGAATTTATCGGCAACCAAAGAGGTTATCCAGAGGCTTACCAATTGCCAGAATATATCGACGAAAATGGCGAGGGATCAGTTAAGGATTTTGATCCAGACGATCGGGATCCGTTGTTTGAAGAAGCTGCGCAATTGATCGTTACCCATCAACAGGGCTCTACTTCGCTTATCCAGCGTAAAATGAAGTTGGGGTACAATAGAGCCGGACGTATTATCGACCAACTGGAGGCCGCCGGCGTGGTAGGCCCATTCGAAGGCAGCAAGGCCCGAGAAGTTTTGTTGCCAGACCAGTATGCTTTGGAACAGTTCTTGAATAACCTTAACAACAAGTAATCAGATGTACAGCTCCGTTAGCCAGTAAGTGTAGTGTTGCTAGCGGAATTTTAAAAGAAAATTATGAAAAAGATAGTATTAGCATTTATCGCAATCGGCATGCTTGGTTTTGCCACCCAAGCGCAGACAGATCCAAAGGCCAAGGAAATATTAGCGGCCGTAAGCAAGAAATACCGTTCTTACGATGTTGTAAAGACTGATTTTACCTTTACGCTCAACAATGCGCAAGCCAAGGTGAAAGAAACACAACAAGGTACTTTATATGTAAAGGCCAATGCCAATAAATACAAGGTAGCCATGACCAATCAAGATTTGATCAGCGATGGCAAAAGCCAATGGACCTACCTTAAAAACGATAAAGAGGTTCAGATCTCGAACGTAGACAACAGTGGCGATGCCATTAACCCGGCCAAAATCTTTACCATTTACGAAAAAGGCTTTAAATACATCTATACCGGCGAAAGCAAGGTAGGTGGCAAAGTTTACCAGATGATCGATCTATCTCCGATCGATGTAAAGAAAAACGTGTTCAAAATCCGTTTGAGCATTGATAAAGCTTCTAAACAGATTACCAATGTGGTTATTTTCGAGAAAAACGGAAATACCTATACCTATAATGTAAAAACATTCTCGCCAAACGTAAAAGTGCCTGAAACTACTTTTGCATTCGATGCCAAAAAATATCCTGGTGTTGAAGTGGTCGATTTAAGGTAATTGCAAAGAAATACCCATCAGGAAGGGTTCGGGCACAAGCTCGGACCCTTTTTTTGTCGTAATAATGGTAGGTTAGAAACGTAAACTTAAGTAGCGCAGAATTGATTTTCAGCTACTGGTTTGAGT
>JBCNPG010000497.1:0-3090 GCA_039593445.1 Pedobacter sp. | reverse complement strand
CTCTAAAGGCAGCCGGCGCCACCTACAATGCGCGTTACCAAAATACCGATTATTTCATCAAAAAATATGCGCCTTTAAAAGCCTATCGTTCGGCGAGTGGCGTAGCTGAGCAGAACTGGCCGATTAACGAAATAGAAATACGTTTGGCAGATACTTACCTGATGGAAGCAGAAGCTTTGGTGAAGGCAGGCAGCAACCCTACACGCGCCAAAGAACTTTTAGACGCGGTAAGGGCTCGAGTTGGCCTGGCTTCTGTTCCGGCTACACTAGACAATATCTACAACGAGCGCAGGTTGGAATTAGCCACCGAAGGCCACCGCTTCTTCGATTTGGTACGTACCGGCAGGGCAGTTGCCGTATTGGGTCCGGTTGGTTTTAAAGCCAACAAGAGCGAATACCTGCCTATACCACAAACAGAAATTGATGTAACCAAAGGCATCATCAAACAAAATCCAGGTTATAATTAATCGCTAGCAAAATGAAATCAATAAAAAACACGATAAAAACATCACTTTGGCTAGGTTTGGCCTTGATGTTGACACTCAGTGCCTGCAAGAAAAACGACGACAACAAACAATTGGGAACGCCACCAACCAGCGACCAGGTACAGTTTACCTATGCGCCAACCGCGGGCAATGCCAATATCATCGACTTTAAAAACACCTCTCCGGGCTTCAAGGCCATTTGGGATTTTGGCAATGGCGCTACCGCCGAAGGCAACACAGCCCAGGCTTCCTATCCCTTGGCTGGAACCTACACGGTTAAACTGACCATCGTAACCGACGGTGGCTATGCTTCGAGCACCAAAACCATCACCATCGCGGCTACCAATCCGGCCATGCTTACCGATCCTGCCTTCACTACCCTATCGGGAGGCTTATCTAACACCAATGGCAAAACCTGGGTGATAGACCAAACCCAACAGGGCCACTTGGGCGTAGGCGAAATCGGTTTGCAAACTCCAAACTGGTATCAGGCTGGTCCGAACGAGAAAAATGGCACTGGTTTTTACGATGACGAGATGACCTTTAACATGAATGGCCTTAAATATACCTATGCCAACAACGGAACTACTTTTGCCAATGCTTCGAACGCACCAGGCATTGGCGGTCCGACAGGAAGCAACGATCCAACCGTAAACTATACGCCACCAACCAACATGACTTGGCTGGTAACCACCGTTAATGGTGTTAAGTACATCACCATTAGCAACAATGGCTTCATTGCCTACTATTTAGGTGTATCGCAATACCAGATTTTAAGCTTAACCGACGATGAAATGTGGCTCAGGTGCCTGGATAAAGCCAACCCGGGCAATGCATGGTACCTCAAGCTTATTAGAAAAGGCTACGTAAGGCCAGTGGTTCAAAAGCCTTTGCAGGCGGCTAATTTGGAAGACGATTTCCAAAGTTCGCCAGGCATGGCATGGACGGCCGAAAACATGGATTATGTAAGGGCCTATGACAATCCGGCCAAATTCCCTGTAAACACTTCGGCCAAGGTAGGTTATTACGAAAAAAGAACGGGCAACGATGGCCAATATGGCAACCTGAACATCACGATGCCTTACCGCTTCGACTTAAGCACCAAAAACAAAATCAGATTGAAGGTATTCTTCCCAGGCGGCAACGATTTTACAAAGGTAGCTCCTACCGTTTCGATTAAGCTGCAAAATTCGCTATTGGGCGGCAATGCTTGGCAAACACAGCTCGAGGTGGTTAAAACCATTACACCTGCCCAATATAACACTTGGGTACAGCTGGAATTCGACTATTCGGGCTGGGCGAGCCAAACTTTATACGATAAGATCGTGGTACAGCTGGGTGGCGAAGGGCATCCAAATCCAGGTATCTTCTATATCGACGATTTCGAATTTAAATAACCACAATACTGTCTGGTCTTAAAAACAGGCCAGACAGTACTAATACCACCCATTATGATGATAAAAAAAATAACAAAGGGATATTTCCTGATGTCACTCTCCGTCGGCTCGATCATGTCGTGCCAATCGTGTTCCTCTGGCAAAGACGTAGAAGATGCCGTTATTATTCCGCCAAAACCCGTAACGGTTGAAGACAAGAACTGGTCTTTTGAAAGCACACCAACCTGGGCCGACGAATTCGACTACACCGGATTGCCAGCTTCAGACAAATGGGATTACGACCTTGGCGGAAGCGGCTGGGGCAACAACGAAAAGCAGTACTACACCAACTCGATCAACAACGTAAGCGTTGGCAATGGCCTGCTCAGCATCACCGCACGCAAAGAAAACATGAATGGCATGAGCTATACCTCAACCCGTTTGGTGAGCCGAAACAAGCTCGATGTGCTTTATGGCCGTTTTGAAATCAAGGCCAAACTGCCAACCGGCAGAGGAACCTGGCCGGCCATTTGGATGCTTCCTACCGACCGTGCCTATGGCGACTGGCCTAAATCAGGCGAAATAGACATTATGGAGCATGTAGGCTACGACCAGAACAACGTGCATTTTACAACGCATACCGAAGCCTATTATTTCAAGATCAACACGCAAAAAACAAGCACCAAGATGATTCCAGATGCCAGTACGGCTTTCCACCTGTACCGCGTTGATTGGACACCATATGCCGTTAGAGGCTACTACGATAATGTATTGGTGTTCGAATTTGTAAACGAAGGCACAGGCTACAAAGTTTGGCCTTTCGACAAGCGCTTCCACCTGCTTATGAATTTGGCCATTGGTGGCGATTGGGGTGGCGCACAAGGCATAGACGATACCATTTTCCCGCAAAAACTGGATGTAGACTATGTACGCTACTACAAAATGATCGATAAATAATTCTCCCCGTTTAAATCATCCCAACTTATGCCCGGACTTTGCGCCGGGCATTTTTTTTACATCGCCCAATAAAACTGCATTTTGAAAGCTTTGAACTAAAAATTTAAGAATTAACATTTATTAACAGTTTTTAACAATTAAGCCACTTTTTTTCAGCTACTTTCGCTTAACCAAGCAAAAAACAACCTACCAATTAACGTCTTCTTATGTCAAAAAAACTACTTCTATTAGTTTTACTAGCGCTTTCCCTATGCCAAGTATTTGCCCAAAAA
>JBCNPG010000496.1:0-3099 GCA_039593445.1 Pedobacter sp. | reverse complement strand
TTATACAGGTCGTAGTTCTGTGATTAGCTTCTCAGGCGGCTATCATGGTATGACACACGGCTCATTGGCAATGACCATGGCCCCATTACTGGTACGGCGCACATAGCTCTGTACGGCCATGGGCTTGCCACTTAACAAATTAAACAAATCCCTGTTGGCTATCCAGCCTTTGGCCAATGCACCAAGTTCTAATGAAATAGTCTCGGAATACTGAACGCCTGTTGCCGAAGCCACATTGATGTTCTTCTTGAAGTCTTTGTAGCCATTAGCCTTTGCCTCGAGCTTGGTGATTGGCATTGGCAGGTTCTTTTTGGTAGCCAGCACCTCAAAATAGCCATCTTTGTCGGTGGTGGCATGCCATTGGTCATTAAGCAATATTGCGGCATTCATTACAGGCAATGCACTTTGCCCGGCCTCTAATACCCTGCCTGCAATACGCGATGGCAGTGGTTTGAGGCTTACCGCTTTTTCTACATTAGCGCCATACATCCTGTCTACATAAGCAATATAGGACTCGTAGGTTTCGGTACCGGCATCGGGCCTGCTGGTAACCTGCATGTAATAATCGGTACCTGCCAAGAGCTGAGGCGCCGAAAACTTGCCATTGCTCGAGGTTTCGCCCTCCCATAGCTTTTCAAATTCCTGATTATAAATGCCGTTTGCCGCAATATTGCCACCCTGCATGTTTACGTTCCCCGTACTGTAGGTTTGTGGGTTAATCAGTTTTCCGGTTTTATAAAGGTTATTGCCTTCGCCCAATGGCATGTTTGGAAATTTCTGTTCCTTGGTACGGAATATGATCACTTTCATATTGCCCAGGGGTTTATCGCCAATGCCTTTGGCCAACACGGTCAGGTTGGTTTCCCAAACCGGAGCGGTAAATTCGCCACAATCTTTGGCTTCAAAAGGCTGTACGACCAGCGGTTCTTTGGCCTTGATAAGGTGGTAATTATCTGGTACCACCACAAACACACGTTCCAGAACGCCATAACCTTCTTTACTGAAAATCTCTTCGTCATCCTGAGCTGGACCTCCCTTTATTTGCCCAACACCTTTTACTGCGCCCTGTGCGGCCGCATTATTTCCTAACCCATTCACCTGATACTGCCCAAAAGTTGTACTGGAAGCCGTGAGGTTAAGGCCCGAGAGCTGTGCGGCCATGCCTAAGTTTGCACCAATGGTCTTTTGATTGTCTCCCGGCAGGGTTTTCATCGAGCCATACATATCAAGTGCCGACTGCCCCCAGTCTGGATCTTCCATCCCTTGTCCGTATAAATCGAATAGCGTCTCCTTGCTCGGTTTGGCGGGCTGTTTTTCCTGCTTTTTATTCCAGCTGTCGATCGGGTTCTTAGACCGGCTGATAAAACCAGAACCCACATCGCCTTTATAGCCCAGGTTATCGATTTGCAAGGTAAAACGGCCAGTGGCATCGGTTGTACCCGAGCCCGCAATTACGCCTGCATCGCGGAACAGTACCAATTTGTCTTCCACGTTGCCTTTGGTCGTTACAAAATAGTTTTCTTCTCCATTGTCGGCCACATTTGGTGTGACGTATTCTATCGAGCCGTCGCTGCCCCTAAAGCGGTAAGCTACTTCGATATGGAAATTCTGGTTGGCATAGGCGCGCTTGATGTTATCCGGATTTTTATCCCATTTGTAGGAAATACGGCCACTGATTACCGATTGAGGTGGTTTATTGGAAAGAATGACATAGGTGTCGGTAAATTCCTGATAAGGAGCGTCCTGTTTTGGCAAAAACTTGATGGTTTTTTCCGTCGCCGTAAAGCCATCGCCCAAAGTGGCCTGGCTGGCATCGGTAATGTAATATTTACTCGTACCGCCCGACTGCTGTTTAAACACATTCGTGGCCTCTGTTGCCAATGCATAATATTCGTCGCCCTCGTAAATATTGCACAGCAGTTTTTCGAATTTCACAAAAGATTTGGTTACGCCATTTACCGTTTCCAGTTGGGTTTTCCCTTCGGCAACCAATACGTCTTTTTCTTTGGCAACCAGCCCCAGTTTTTCTACGTTTCCTTCGCCAGGCGGAATGTAGGTCTGCTTGCCTTTACGGTAAAGCCTGATATTCACACCCGCCTGATACTCGGTTGCCTTAACCTGATAAACCAAATTCCCTTTTTCGTCATAACCAAAATCAGTTTGTGCACTGCCACCGGCGAGCCACGATTTACCCTGCTCACCTACTTTAAAAACCGGAAATTCCTTTTGTACATAGAGCTTGAGACCGTAGCCGTAAATACCTGCAAACTGTTTGCCCAAATCGACATAATTGGTATCTGATTTAAATTCGGGAATAGGGATTTTCTTGAGGTTCTTGCTATCATAGTAGGCATTGGCAATGCTCATGGAAGCATCAAGCACCCAATTCTTATATTTTTCGGAAATGCCTACCGTCAGTTTTAAATTACCCTGTGCATCCGTTTCTGCACTGCCCTCTACATAAGTAGTTCGGCTTCCCCTGTCCGATTTCATGGTAGCCGTAACCTTAACCGTAACCGGTGTTTTGGCCACCGCATATTCGCCCGGCTTGTTGGCAAAGCTATATTTGAGCTGGGTTTTGACCTGAACGTAGTATTTTTTCTCTATGTCGTGCCCCACCACAAAGGTAAAAGGCATCGCCTCTGATTTTTTAACTACCTTGCCTTCGCCATCAAGTCCTTGCACTTGCAAGGTATACTTTTGCTGATCGACAAAGCCAAGTGCCAAAGCCTCTTTCTTCGATTTGATAAAATTGCTCAGCAACACGCCATTGGTTTCGTAAAGCGATGAGCTGAACAACACCGGTGCTTCGTTAAAGGCCGCGTTGGTTTTCATCACGATCAGGAAATAGCGTTTAATGCCCAAGGTCCGATACAGGTTGGTGTCGATGTTAACCCCTAAGGCTTTATTGTCGACCATGCCTTTATTGCCTAATTTGCTAAAACCCGTTCCTTCCAAACTGCCTGCCTTGGCCAATATCCAACCGAAATTAAGCGGGTTTTTCTCGGTCACGGTGATGACATTGTCTTTTTCGTTGGGATTAACCACATACAGTTTGCTGTCGTCGATATTCTGCTGCGCTATGAGCTGCGATCCATA
>JBCNPG010000495.1:0-3102 GCA_039593445.1 Pedobacter sp. | reverse complement strand
GCTTGCTGTTCCAAGCGATAACCGTACATCCACATGATGGCTTTACATCATATAAAATTAATGGCACTTCGCTCTTGTTTGTAAAGATGTATTGTGCCTCGACTATTTTTCCTGCTGTTACCGTGCCAAATTCGAAGGTTTTACTTTGAAAACTGATGTCAGAATTCGAAGGTGCTGCCTTGGTCTTTTTGGCTGAATTTGTACAGGAGGAAATTACCATTAGGAGTAAAATTACTGGAAATAATTTAGAAAGCATCATTTTTAAAAATCATTTTCTAGTCTAACTAATTGACAACCACAGGCATTTCTCCGCATGCTTTAGAAAAAGCCCTGCATATCACCGCAAAGTCGCCAGCCACACCAAAGCAGTCGCAAGACCTTACACCACAATCACCTATACATTGGCTATTGCTGCAGGCCGAAGCAATGGCATTATAAGCTTCGTTACAGGCCTGCGTAGACCACCAGTTATAATATAAATCTGTTTTGCATTGGATTTCGCACTTGCCACCGGGGGCCTCAAGCATAAGTTTGTCCTTGTTGGGTTTAGCTTGCGAAAGCTCGAGTATTTTTGCCCTGAGCATCAAGGTTGCATCCCTTTCGGCGATAAGGGTCATTTGGCTTTTAAATAGCTTTTTATGATAGAGCTCGCCAAGTAGGGCATGGGCTAACAAGGCCACTTTATAATCTGCCTTGGTGTTTAAAAACCAGTCGTTTTTTACGGGTTGTTTCGTTTTGATATCGTAAAATTGACCACTTGAGCTCTCAATATCTGCGGGTATCTTGGCCACAAAAGAATAATCATCGCCCCTTGAACTCCTAAAGGTAAAAGTTTTATTCCTGGTGTCGATTTTCATGGTAAAATCAAAAACTCCATTGCTGCCTTTTATTTCGCTTGTTCTCAATACGGTATCTTCAGTTAATGATATTTTGTTCGTTAAACCCGTGTTTGGGTTATCATATTTTGCAATCAATAAACATGGGCCGGCTATGGCATAGGAAATTTGATCAATCCCAGCATTCGTTAACATAGCTTCGCTGGTTTTGAGCTGCTTGTAAATGGTTTCATTGGTGTACGCCAATTTGTTTTTTGTACAGGAGGATAGCAGGGTGCTGCCAACAGATGCAATGGTTAGCAATGTGAGAAGAGCGTACTTGATTTTCATGGATTGAATATTTATTGGTTAACTAATTTATAGCGTTGTTGATGTAAAACTTAACATGTAAAAAAATAGAGCATTTTGGTATGTAATTGTTTCTTTTTGAGAAAGTTATTGTCGTAATCTTATAAAATAATACTTATAGTTAAGTGTTTTAAAATGTAGCCTAAAGCTAAGCGCAACTCGCGACTGTTTTTTACGATTAACCGTAAAATCAGAAATTGCTCAAACTGATGCTGGAGGCAACGGCTGTCGGATGTGGTTTAGGTAGTTGCCAAGATGGTCTTCTGAACAAAGTGAATTAGGCCTTTTAAACAAAGCTTGCCAGGTCAAGGTGCTCTACCTTTGTTTCATTAAAACAATTTAAAAATGAAACAGAACAATTATCAAGGAGCTTTGCAAAAACCGGTAGGTTCGGGCTTCGATGCAAAATCAACAGCCAGCGAGGTTATAAAAGGCATAGACTTAACAGGAAAAATAGCGATCGTTACCGGTGGCAATACGGGCATTGGCCTTGAAACTACCCGCATACTTGCAACAGCCGGAGCAACGGTTATTGTGCCGGCAAGGGATATCCAAAAGGCAGAAAAAAATCTTCAGGGCATTGCAAATGTAGAGATCGCAGCCCTGGATCTGATGTCGCCGACGTCTATCGATGCTTTTGCGGAGCACTTCCTTGCCTCGGAAAGACCGTTAGATCTATTGATCAACAATGCGGGTATCATGTGGGTGCCATTGCGCAGGGATAACAGGGGCATCGAATCGCAGTTGGCTACCAATTACCTGGCGCAATTTCAACTTACGGCAAGATTGTGGCCCGCACTGCAAAGCGCAAAGGCAGCTCGGGTAGTTAATGTTTCATCCCATGGACATCATTTCGCTCCTTTCGATTTTGAAGATCCGAATTTTCTGCATCGGGAATATGAAACATTACAAGGGTATGGGCAATCCAAAACCGCAGTTAACCTTTTTTCTATGGAGTTGGACCAACGTAGCCAATCTTCGAATATCAGGACATATGCTGTACATCCCGGCTCTATAGGAGGAACCGAACTGGGCAGGGAAGCACCATTGGCGCTGTTTCAGAAAATGGGTTTTGTTGATGAAGCAGGCAATATGCGGCCTGAAATAGCGGCATCATTGAAAACAATTCCGCAAGGCGCGGCAACAACGGTATGGTGTGCAACCAGTGCTTTGTTGAATGATATTGGTGGCGTGTACTGCGAAGATGCGGAGATCGCTTCGCTATGCGACGAAGTGCCTTGCCAAAAAGGGGTGAATCCTTATTCGCTCGATGAAAATAGTGCAAAAAAACTATGGGTATTGACCGAAGAAATGATAGGCCTGAAGTTCAATCCATAATCGATTAAAAACAGAACAATGAAAAATCTAAAAGATAAGATTGCCGTAATTACCGGTGGTAATAGTGGCATAGGCTATGCGACTGCAAAAAGACTAAAGGAAAATGGTGCTACAGTCGTTATTACCGGAAGAAGAAAGGAAGCCATAGAGAAGGCAGCTGCCGAACTCGACGTTATAGGCATGATAGCCGACCAGTCTAGGCTGGCCGATATTGAAAATCTTATTGGCCAGGTCAGGGGGCAATTTGGCCAGGTCGATATCCTGTTGGTCAATGCAGGTATCTCAAGATTTTCTGCCATTGAGCAAGTTGAAGAAAGCCTGTTTGATGAGGTTATGGATGTTAATTTTAAAGGCGCATACTTTACCTTGAGCCGTTTCATCCCGCTGCTCAATGAGGGAGCTTCGGTTATAATGCTCTCTTCAACATCGGCAACCATTTCTCCGCAGCTCGCTTCGGTATATGCGGCAAGCAAGGCTGCCGTCAATGCAGTGGTAAAAATTGCAGCACTTGAACTCGCACCACGCAATATACGTGTCAATGCCGTGAGCCCTGGACCAATTGCTACCGAAATTATGGATA
>JBCNPG010000494.1:0-3103 GCA_039593445.1 Pedobacter sp. | reverse complement strand
GGAAAAATACAGGAAGAAAGCCTGTATTACGAAACGTTGAAACATACCGGCGAGTTCCCAATCGTGGGCGTAAATACCTTCCTGAACAAAAATGGCTCGCCTACTATTGTTCCTGGCGAGGTTATCCGCGCAACGGAAGAAGAAAAACAATATCAAATTGAAGCGCTGAAAGCCTTCCAAGACAGAAATGCTTCCAAGACCGATGATGCACTCAAAGGCTTGCAAAAAGCAGCGGTAGACGGCGAAAACATCTTCGAAAAGTTGATGGAAGTTTGCAAAATCTGCTCTTTGGGGCAGATCAGCAAGGCGCTTTACGAAGTTGGCGGACAGTACAGGAGAAATATGTAAGCGATGGCTCCTCGAAGACTGATTTTGGTAATTGCCCTTTTATTGGCCAAGCTCAATGCATTCAGCTTCGCGGAGCCCCAAACATCCTACCTCTTGGTGTTGGGTGTGGCTCAGGATGCCGGTTACCCGCAAATGGGCTGTACCAAAATCTGTTGCACCCAAGCCTGGAACAAGCCCAAAATGCGGCGCAACGTGGTGGCATTGGCTTTGGTTGATCCTAAGCACAAAAAATGGTGGCTCTTCGAAGCTACGCCCGACATTAGGCAACAGTTGCAGGATTTCAGTCAACAAACCCGTCAGCAATACCCTTACCTGCCAGAAGGGGTTTTCATTACCCATGCCCACATTGGTCATTATACCGGACTGATGGAATTTGGAAGGGAAGCCATGAATACCAATGGATTAAAGGTTTATGTACTTCCCAAAATGAAATCTTTTTTGGAGCAAAACGGCCCTTGGAGCCAATTGGTCAAGCTGAAAAACATCAACCTCATCAGCTTAAAAACCGATGAACCGCTAAATATCGAAAACAATAGCGTTAGTGCTTTTACCGTTCCCCATCGCGACGAATATTCGGAAACCGCAGGCTTTAAGATTACCACAGCCACCAAAAAATACCTTTTTATTCCAGATATCGACAAATGGAGCAAGTGGAACGAAAGTATTATCAACCAGGTTAAACAGGTAGATATTGCCCTTCTCGATGCCACTTTCTACACCAATACCGAACTAGGCAACAGACCCATTGCCGAAGTGCCCCATCCCTTGGTAAGTGAAACTGAGGCCCTGTTCGAAAAAGAAGACCTTAAAACTAAACAAAAGTTATATTTTATCCATTTCAACCATACCAATCCATTGATGTGGGATATTTCCACGCAAAAGCAATTGCTTAACCGGGGCTTCAACTTTGCCAAACAAGGCCAGCCTTTATTCTAGCCTGCAAGTCGATAGACGAGAGATGTGAGACGTGAGATATGAGATATGAGATGTGAGATTTGAGTATATAGAGGTATTCTTTTTAACCTTTATCTCAACACCTCTATCTGCATTCATCCACCTCTGGTCTTTAACTTTATTTAAGGTTTTTAATGGCTTCGTCGCTCAATATTTTATTAAACACCTTCACGTCGTCCAGTTGCCCCTTAAAACCATTTTTGGGTGCGCCAATGTATTCCAATGGGAAAAATAAGGTTTGTACTTTGGCTATTTTGTCTTTGGTATTTGGAAATTCCTGCATGGCGCCCTCCAATCTTTCTTGCAGCTTGCCATTTACATAGAGGCTGGTTCCCTTATTGTTTCCGGTAATAACGAGGTGTGTCCAGGTATTTGCAGGAACGCTATAATTAAAATTATAATGGTAGTTCTCTCGCGAAAAGCCTAGTTTCCCCGTTTGTTGCTGCTTAAGTTTAACCGTGGCATTGGCTGAGGAGAAAAGCACGGCATCATCGGCATTCGCCTCATCGGGATTGATCCAAAAAGAAACCGTATAGTTATAGCCTATGCCTGTTAAAGGCGTTTTGACATAGGTCTCTCCATCTTTAAAATAAGCCGATTTGCGGTCCTCGCTGCGCTTAAATTGCAACAGGTGGCTAACTGTGCCCTTGCGTTTATCGGCACTGTTATCAACAGCTTTTTTGCCGTCAAAACTGTAATGAAGCACCAGGCTATCCCTACCTTTTATTTGACCTCGCATATTGAGGCCTGGCCCTTCGCCCAGCTGTTTGCTTTGCTTGGCAAATTCATCATAGCTCAACAGCTGCCGAGCTGCCGTACCATCCCACATTTTCTGGGCCAATACCTGAACAGCCGGAAAAGCACGGTCATGGACATCCTTTTCGGTAATTCCGTTGCCCACATGATCGTTCCAAACGGCAAAAGAGCCACCTTTAATTTGGGGGTGGTTTTCATCAAAAGTTTGGTTGCCTATTATGTTTGGCGTCCATTCGTTATAGATTTTCTTGAGATTCAGGTAATCGTAGTAATAACCGGCTTTGGGCACGATATACAGCCAGCCATCGGGTGTACTGATTACATCGTAACCCAGATTGATCATTTCTTTAGGGTCGGCGTAGCCATTGTACCATACGTTCATGGTTACATCCTTCACCTTAACAGGGGTATTGCCTTTGGCATGGGTTAATGCTCCCCAAAGTCTCACTTTCTTGCCAAAGCTCTCTACGTATTTGATGTAATCGTCTGTAAATTCCCTGAATTTTTCTGCTTCTGCCTTGGCATATTCGTCGGTACCGATATGAACTTCATCGCCAATAAAAACAGGATTGGGGCCAGCCAAATACTCTTTAAACACATTATTGATCACTTCCTTTGTTTTTGGATTGTTGATGTCGAGGTGATCCATTCCATACTTTTTGCTCCCAATTTCAGGCACGGCTTTTACAAATGACAGCGAATGGGCAGGCACATCGATTTCGGGAATGATCTTTACGCCATAAGCCGTAGCCAATTTTTGCAGTTCGATAAATTCTTTTTTGCTATAACTCCCGTCTTTCGCGGTAAGATTGGGATAAGTTTCGTTTTCCAAGCGGAATGCCGCGTAGGTTTTGTCCCAATCGTTATTAAAAAACTGCTTAAAGCCGTTGTCGTTAAGGTGGATCTGAAAATCGTTGAGTTTGTAGTACGACATCAATTTTACATAATCCCGGAGAAACTGCAGGCTAAAAAACTTCCGTCCTACATCCAATACAAAGCCCCGCACAGCAAACTGTGGGTAATCGATTGCGATGCCTTTAGGCAG
>JBCNPG010000493.1:0-3108 GCA_039593445.1 Pedobacter sp. | reverse complement strand
GGCTACCCCCTTAAAGCAGTACTGCCAGAGCAATCGATTTTTAAAATTTAGATCACATCAATATGAGCACCGCAAAACAAACACATAACCATGCAACCATAAAGGCTTGGGTTGAAAAACAAGGTGGCGTACCCGCCATCATTAAAGATACCCATACGCAAAACAGCGAGGGCCTACTGAGGATACATTTTCCAAAGCACAGCAAAGACAACGATAGTTTTGAAGAAATTAGCTGGGACAAATTTTTCGAAGAATTGGATTCAAATCAGCTAGACCTGCTTTACCAGGAAGAAAAGCAAGATGGGGAAGACAGTACCTTCCATAAATTTGTAGAGCGGAAAAACTGATTTCTTTAGCCGTTTTTTCCTTGCCGCTGAGCTCTTTTAGCCCGTTAAAAATGCGATTGGGTTAAGATTAATCTGCTTTGGGATGGACTTCTTTTTTGAAGCGATCGGGTGGCATATTGGTCTTCAAAAACAAGACAAAGCCTACGCCAGCCAAGGCAATGATTACGGCAATGATGGTAAGCCAGGAGACTGGTTTTTTGGGTGATTTGGGTGTGGTCATCGGCACAAAAATAGCTTAAATAAAGTGCTTCGGCAAAATACCTGTGGCAGGGGCTTAATTAGGTAAGGAGCAAAAGCTTGAAATTCTTTTGAAAAGTAATAGATTTGGGAATTAACGATTTCAAACAACTATGGAAGAATTCCCACCACGGCCCGAAGAATCGAGGCTTACTGATCATGAAGTTTTTGCCAAAATCTGGTTTTACCCTAAAAGTGTATTCAGGTTTATCAATTATTATGAATATGACAAGTATATGGTGCTGCTATTGGTGCTTGTCGGAATTTCGAATGCATTTGACCAGGCATTTGCCAGGACTATGGCCGATAAACTGCCCATGGTGGCTGTTATTGCACTCTGTATAATTTTTGGAGCGCTTTTGGGCTGGATAGGAAGTTTCATTTATGCCTCCTTGTTAAGTTGGACGGGGCGCTGGTTAAAAGGAAAGGCCACCACCGATGATATGGTCAAAGTAATTGCGTATGCAAATATCCCAGTGGTCTGCTCGTTGGCTATTTTGCCAGTCAAAATAATCATTAATGGTGATGGTATGTTTAGACAGGGCGGCGAATTTGCAACCGATTCATTGACCGCACTGCTAAATTCAGGGTTAATGGTAGTTGATGCAGGCTTAACATTGTGGACCCTTGTACTTACCATTGTGGGTATAGCTGTAACGCAACAATTTAACTTTTGGAAAGCTATACTCAATGTTTTATTGCCAATACTTATATTCCTAGTGCCTTTGCTAGCCCTTTTATCGCTAATGCAGGGTATCGGGGCCTAAGATTGGATACGGTGATAAATTGTTTCGGTGGCTTTCGCCTCTTCGCTCTGAGGGGAGATATTGAAAGCCCTGAGGATAAACTGGTCCGAATTGATGATTTCGAGCTCGGTACGCCAGCCCCACAGCTCGGCAACGCCAGGCCAACCATATTGGCCCGTAACCGAAAATCCAAAACTGGTCTCGTGCCCTGTCGACTGCAATATACCCGTGCCCATGTGAAAGGTGTCGATCCAGCTGCATTGGCATTTGGCGTTTTCAAGATCGTAGCCCCAGAGCATTCTACCTTCCAAAGGCTTCCCGTTAATGCGGCCAACATATTCATAGCTCAGGAAACGGCCATCCATGATCAGGTTCATCCGGCCTCGAATCGGCGATTCGTCGGCCAATACGTCTTTTTCAAACCAGGTGCGCGTTTGCCCATCCCAGCTGCCTACCAGGCCCGCTAACCTCAGGTGTGGCCCGCTTTGTTTAGAAGTTTCGAATTTACTTGTGCTCATCCTTACTAAAATACGGATTTTAAGTAAATTTACATTGACGAAAATGTTAAATATGAAAACCAAAACCATTCCTGTTTTGCTATATGCTCTTGGCTTGTTGGCCTGTAGTTCGCCTTCGCCCCAAAAGGAAACACCTGTTGTAAAGGAAGAACCCCAAAGCTATACCAATGCCACCATTGGCTGGACCATGGCCATACCTCCAGGCTTTAAGCTGATTAGCCAGGCCAAGGTTAAAGACAGAGAAGAAAAGGGGAAAAAAGCCATCGGCGAAGTGTATGAGGGTGATTTGAATACCGACAGCGTGCAGCACCTGCTCGATTTTCAGAAAAACCAGTTGAACCTTTTCGGTTCTACCCTCGAAAAATATACCGAAAAGCATCCAGGCGATTATTTGAAGAACAGTGAACAGCTCAAAAAGCTACTTTACGATACCTATGCCAAGCAAAAGATCAAAATAGATACGGCTTCGGCCACAGAAAATATCCAAGGCCACCAGTTCCACGTTTTTAAGATCAAGATCTATGGGCCAAGTGGTGCTCCGCTCATGAACCAGGTTTTGTATAGTACGTTGATTAAAGGCTACGATTTTGGGGTAAGCATCAACTACGATAACGAAACCGATCAAAAACTGATTTTTGATGCCTTTAGGCAATCGAAATTTGAGCAATAGGATGTGTAAGTTTATTATCTTAGCCAAATGTCGTCACACCACATTGTAAGAGAAAAGCAAGAACCCGCGCTTTACATCCACTGCCTGGGTAATTTTAACGAAGAATACCTGGGCCAGTTGTTGGAATGGAGCCCAACGGTAATTGTTGCGGCCAGCGAATATGAAAAGGTAATTTCGTTGGGCCTGAAAATAGATATGGTTATTGGCGATACCCAACCAGAACAGGCACAGGAAAACACCAAATGGCTTAACTTGGGCAAAAACGATCTGGTGGCAGTAACCCAATACCTGGTCCAAGAGGGGTACCCAGCGGTAAATATCATCAGTAAAGAAAGCAAATTTGATGATCTGGCCGATCTGTTGCCCCATATCAATGTGGTGCTCTTTACCGAAACCACCAAAAGCTACCCGATCAAGCAAGGCTTTAGCATCTGGAAGCCCGCAGGTACGATTTTTAAGATCGTCATCATTAATTATTTCGAAACCGATAACCTGAAACAGAAAGACAACGGCGATTTTGTAGTGATTAAAGACGGCTTTGTGAGTTTTGGTTTTACTGTCGATTACATGTTTTTAAGCGAATTGTTATG
>JBCNPG010000492.1:0-3118 GCA_039593445.1 Pedobacter sp. | reverse complement strand
AAGCACAAGCACACTGAAGAATACCTCGAAAAGACAGGATTGTCGATCAGAAACGACAAAGGCAAGCTGTACGACCGTTTTCGTGGCCGGGTAATGTTCCCCATCCACAACTTTACCGGGAGGGTAATCGGTTTTGGGGGGCGTACCTTAAAAACCGATAAGAACGTTCCCAAATATGTAAACTCTCCCGAGAGCGATATTTATCATAAGTCGAATGTGCTTTATGGTCTTTTTCATGCCAAAAAAGCCATTCGCGATCAGGATAACTGCTATTTGGTTGAAGGCTATGCCGATGTGCTTTCGGTGCACCAGGCCAATATCGAAAATGTGGTGGCCTCCTCCGGAACTTCGCTCACCATCGAGCAGATCCGCCTCATTGGCCGTTTTACGCAAAACATTACCATTTTGTACGATGGCGATGCCGCTGGTATCAAAGCCTCGCTGAGGGGCTTGGATATGATCTTGGAAGAAGGCCTGAACGTAAAGGTGGTTTCCTTCCCGGATGGCGACGACCCCGACTCGTACATGCATAAGGTTGGTGCCGGCGAATTCAAGACCTATGTAGAGACCAAACGCCAGGATTTTATCCTGTATAAGGCCAATATCCTGCTGGCAGAGGCCGGAACAGACCCGATCAAGAGAGCAGGGATAATCCGCGATATCGTAGAAAGCATTGCCAAAATACCTGATAACATCAAGGCATCGGTATTTGTGCGCGAGTGCAGCGGCCTATTGGGCATTGAAGAACGCATCTTATTGAGCGAACTCAATACCATGCGCGCCGCCAGGCTGAAAAAAAGCGCAGCTTCTTCGGCGCCTTCCCGCCAGCCTGCGCATCCAGATATGCCGCCCGACGATCTTTTTGCCGAAGATGGGCCAAGCAGCCAGGCAACCGTTCAGCTTTCGGCCGATGACGAACGCCAGGAAAAGGAAATTGTGCGCCTGCTGTTGGCTTTTGGACATGAACTGGTGAGTTGGGATAAAATCGATAACATGTATATCGGATCGTTCATTATGCAGAACCTCACCGATGTAACTTTCGAAAATCCGCTCTGCAAAAGAATAATCGATCATTACCGAAGCGAAATAGAAAATGGCCAGTTGCCAACGGCTAACCAGTTTATCAAGAGCGAAGACCGTGAAATTGCCGATTTGGCCATTACTTTGTCTACCTCGCCCTATACCCTGAGCGAGAATTGGTATAATAAGCACACCATTTACGTACGCGACGAAACCGTTAACCTTAAAGCGACCATTTTAGGGGGCTTGTATCATCTCAAAAAACGAAAGGTAGACAAGATCCTGTTGGACCTGCTACAGGAAATCAAGCACGAAAAAGATGTAACCAATCAGGAAATCCTGATGCAGCGCTATGCCTTTATCAAAAACGTAGAAAAGGAAATTTCCAGGTATTTGGGATCGGTGATTGTTAAATAGGTTTAGTTTGCCAGTTGTCGGTTGCCAGTTACGAGTTGCCGGTTTTCAGTTCAACAGTTGTTAATCATCCAATCACCTAATAAACTAACCAACTAACCAACTAACCAACCAGTGAACTAATGAACCAATGAACCAATAACCAAGCAAATGGCTACACACAACGATTTAGGCAGGCGGGGCGAAGCTATAGCAGCCAATTATTTAACCGGTTTGGGTTACGAGTTGCTCGAAGAAAATTGGATTCATGGGAAAGCAGAGTTAGATTTGGTAGCCTATTTAAATGGCCAGCTGATTTTTGTGGAAGTGAAAACAAGAACCTCGATTGCATTCGGACAGCCGGAGGATTTTGTGGGCTTGGCTAAACAAAAACAGCTCATCCAGGCAGCAACGGCTTATGTAGAGCTGATGGGCCATCAAGGCGAAGTGAGGTTCGATATCGTTGCCATTTTATTTGATACACTAGATCATTATACCATTAACCATATTCAAGATGCATTTTGGCCTTTTTAAACCCCATAACTCCATCGGCCTTCGGCTCGGTGCTTTGCTGATTGCAACAGCCTGTTTGGCCTCCTGCAAATCGGGTACAACAGATCGCTACCTTAATTTTAGCGAACCTGCGCAAGGTCAGCAGATCGTACTTGGCCAGCCCATCCGCCTCAGCTTGGATTTGGACAAAAATGAGAAGGTTGAAGAAATCAGCTATTACCTTGACGGTAAGCTAAAGGCATACCTGCATGATGCCATTGGCCCTGTCAGCATTAAAAGCGATAGCCTTTCGCTGGGCTATAAAAACTTAATGGCCATAGTTACTAAAGACGGGAAAAAAGATACCATTACCACCAACATCATTTTAACGAGTGGGGTAACGCCTAAGGTGCTAAACTACAAAGTGGTCAATACCTTCCCGCACGATACCAGTGCCTACACCGAAGGCCTAGCCTATGTAGATGGCAGGCTGTTGGAAAGTACCGGCGAATATGGAAGCTCCAAGCTCAAATATGTCGACTTGAGAACAGGCAAGACCCTGCAACAAACCCAATTACCGGCACAGTATTTTGGCGAAGGCTCGCTTAAACTGGGCAATAAGATCATTATGCTGACCTGGAAGGAAAACACGGGTTTCGTGTTCGATGCCCAAACCCTCAAGCAGCTGCGCACTTTTCCTATAAGTCGCGAAGGCTGGGGCCTGGCTTTTGATGGCAGGAAGATTTTGCGCACCGACGGCTCGAACCGCATCTGGTTCATGAATGCTGAGACTTATCAGGAAGAAGGCTATATTGAGGTTTACGACAATCAAGGCCCGGTAGAACAGCTTAACGAGCTTGAGTTTGTAGACGGCAAGATCTATGCAAACGTGTACCAAACGAATAAAATCATCCGAATCGACCCCAAAACCGGCGTAATCGAGGCTGAAGTAGACCTTACGGCACTGGTACCCAAAAATTTCTTTAAAACGCAGGACGAGGCAAATAACAATGTGCTCAATGGTATTGCTTGGGATGCCAAAGGCAGGCGTCTTTTTGTAGTGGGCAAGAAGTGGCCAAAGCTCTACGAAATCAAACTAGCAGAATAAACAAGCTGGATTGGCACGATAAATCAGGACGTTTGCGTACTTAACAACTTGCCGTATAAAGTAAGCGTGCGCCCATAGCCCATGTCTATTGTGCTGGTTACTTCC
>JBCNPG010000491.1:0-3124 GCA_039593445.1 Pedobacter sp. | reverse complement strand
GCGCGACCCAATGGTAAGCTTGCCTGAAAACAGCCTTCTCAAAAGCTATCTCGATAGGAAAAACCAAGGAATTGCTTTTGATAAGATATCCTAGGCGGAAAGAGGGAAGGCTAAAACTCAAAGTGCAAGCAATAACCGGCTAACAACTGCCAACTGTCGCTACCTCCATCTTCCCTTTTTCAAAACCTGCGAACTGCAAATTGCAAACTGAACACTAATCCTCGTCGCTTCCCGGCAAAGAACCGGCACCGGTATAAGCTCCTTTGCGAATGATAGGCATCTTAAGGTATTTGTACAGATCATCCAAATGCATTAGGCTGCCATTGGTCAAATTGCCCAAAAATATCACCACGATGTCCTTATCCAGATCGCGCACATAAATATGGCGGAAGCCGTGCCACCAGCCGGTGTGGTAAACCACTTTGTCCATGCCTTTGCCATCGAACATGCGCCAGCCGTAGCCATAGTTAAAGTGGCCGTTTACAGGCTTGTTGCGGCCCACATAAGCAGAATCTAAACTCTTTTGGCTTAATAAACGGCCATTTTTCAGGTATTTGTCGTACAGCACCAAATCATGCAAAGTGCTGTAAATGCCTTTGTCGCCCACAGGGCCGTCCAAGAAATTCTGAACCACCGAATAGCGCCAGGTACGGTCGTGGCCAACTACATCAACCGGGATTTTTTCGTATTCTGTAGTCGAGTAAACATGGGTATGCTTCATGCCAGCAGGCTTAAAGATATGCTCCATCATGTATTGCGAATACCTTTGCTTGGTTACCTTTTCGATAATGGCCCCCAAAACCATGAAGTTGGAGTTGTTGTAGTGGAAAACCTTGTTGGGCTTGGTATAGGGGTTAGGCTTTTTATCGGCTATGATATCCATTACCTCCTGGTTGGTAATGCCCTTCTTCATATTGAGCTTTTCCTTGCGGTAAATGTCGTCGATGAAATACACGTAATTCATCATGCCGCTGCGGTGCGATAGCAACAGCTCTATGGTAATGCCGTCGTAAGGAAAGTTTGGAAAGAATTTTTTGACGTCGTCGGTCAGTTTGAGCTTACCTGCCTCAACCAGCTGCATGATGGCCACGCCGGTAAAGGTTTTGGTAATAGAGGCCAGTTCGAACTCCGAATTGATCTTCAGGCTGTCGCGATGCAGGTAATCGGCCCAGCCAATGGCTTTTTCGTACAGGATTTTTCCTTTGCGGGCCACAAGCATATTGCCGTTGAATCCGTATTTTTTGTGTAGGTTCTGTACAAAGTCGGCAATCCATGGATCCCCTTTTTTAGGGTCGTAGGCAATGAGCAGGCTATCAGCCTTGTCGTCTTCCTTGGTTCTTATCTTCTGTTGCGCGGCCGCTTTTTTGGCTTTTTCTTCTTTGCTGGTACAGGCCGAAATGGTGATGAGGGAGAGCGCAACTGCGGTTAGGAATAGACGAAACTTCATGCAATAAAATATACGGGTTTAAAAGCCAGCAAAATAACGATAATTGGGTTTTTAAACCTAAAAGAGTTTTAAACATTACCTTGATATCGGCTACGCCCGATGAGCCTGTGGCTTCTAGCCTTTTTTTAAGCAACACGATCTTGTTAAAGTAAGGATAGCGAGCCCGTTTTTGAGACACTGGCCATGCGCAAACATTTGTTCTTGTGGCAGTAATGTTGCAAATTATCTTGGTCAAAAGACGGCTCGTTTAACCAAAAAACTTAAATTTGCCAAAAAATAGCAAACATCATGAGTTTCAGAATAGAACACGATACCATGGGCGAGGTACAAGTGCCCGCTGATAAATATTGGGGCGCTCAAACCGAACGTTCGCGTAATAATTTTAAGATCGGACCGGAGGCTTCCATGCCAAAGGAAATTATACATGCTTTCGGCTATTTGAAAAAGGCCGCAGCCTTGGCCAATACCGAACTGGGTGTTTTGCCACAAGACAAAGCGGCTTTGATTGCCAAAGCTTGCGACGAAGTGATTGCCGGTCAGCTGGATGCCGAGTTTCCCTTGGTGATTTGGCAAACCGGATCGGGTACCCAAAGCAACATGAACGCCAATGAGGTCATTGCCAACCGCGGACACGTGATTAACGGTGGCAGTTTGGGCGATGATAAAAAAGTTTTGCACCCGAACGATGATGTGAACAAATCGCAGTCTTCTAACGATACCTATCCAACGGCGATGCACATTGCGGCCTACAAACAAGCCGTAACCGTAACCATTCCAGGCTTGGAGAAACTGAGAAATACTTTGGCGCAAAAGGCCGCTTCGTGGACCGACATCGTAAAAACTGGCCGTACGCACTTTATGGATGCTACGCCGTTGACGTTAAGTCAGGAGTTTTCTGGGTATGTACAGCAAATCGACAACGGAATCAGGGCCATTAAAAATGCCTTGGAAATGATCAAGGAATTGGCCTTGGGCGGTACTGCGGTAGGCACAGGCCTAAATACGCCAAAAGGTTATGATGTATTGGTGGCCCAAAAAATTGCCGAATTGACCGGTTTGCCTTTTGTAACTGCCCCTAATAAATTTGAGGCTTTAGCCGCGCACGATGCCATGGTAGAATTGTCGGGTGCCTACAAACGCGTTGCCGTTTCGCTCATGAAAGTGGCTAATGATATCAGGATGCTGAGCTCGGGTCCGCGTTGCGGCATTGGCGAAATCATTATCCCCGATAACGAGCCAGGATCATCGATCATGCCGGGCAAGGTCAATCCAACTCAGCCAGAAGCCTTAACCATGGTTTGCGCACAGGTAATGGGCAACGACGTAGCTGTAAGCGTGGGTGCCAGCAATGGTCATTTCGAGCTGAACGTATTTAAGCCGGTTATAGCCGCCAACGTATTGCAGTCGGGTCGTTTAATTGGTGATGCCTGCGTTTCGTTTAACGATAAATGTGCGGAAGGCATTGAACCAAACAGGCCGGTAATTAAGCAACACATGGAAAATTCGTTGATGCTGGTTACGGCTTTAAATCCGCATATCGGCTACGAAAACGCGGCTAAAATTGCCAAAAAAGCACATAAAGAAAATAAAACCCTGCGCGAAGGTGCAGTTGAACTAGGCTTGCTCACCAGCGAGCAGTATGACGAGTGGGTTCCTCCGGAAGACATGGTAGGAAGC
>JBCNPG010000490.1:0-3125 GCA_039593445.1 Pedobacter sp. | reverse complement strand
ACCTCAAAAGCCTTAATGGCATACTCGTCAAAAGCCGTAGTAAAAATAACGGCCGGCGGGTTTTCCACCAGCTCAAGCATTTCAAAGCCGCTGATCTTTGGCATCTGCACATCCAGGAAGATGAAATCCGGCTTATGCTGCGTAATTGCCTTCAGGCCTTCAAAGCCATCGCTGCATTCGGCAACTACCTCAATATCAGGATAATCCTTCAAATAGTGTTTTACCACGTCGCGAGCCAAGGACTCATCATCAATTAATATCGTTCTTATCATCTTTCTGCGGTATTTTAAGCGTGGTAATATACAAATTATTGTCTTTTGTTTCGGTTTGCAAAAGATTGCTATCGGCAAACAACAGGTACAGCCTGCGGCGTATGGCCGAAAGCCCAAAGCCCGTACCTTTGCTGGCCCTCATTTCGGGATCGAAGGGATTGGCCACGCAAATCACCAAAGCCTTGTTTTCCAATTTCACTTTAATGGTAATGGTAATGGCGTTCGAAGTATTGTAGAGCCCAAACTTAATGGCATTTTCTACAATGGGCTGCAACAAGGTGCCCGGCAGGCACAGCCCCAAGGTTTCTTTGGCAATTTCTACGTCGATGTTGAGGCGATGGCTAAAACGGACCTTCTCAATATCGAGATAAAGCTGAATGTATTCCATTTCGTCGGCTACATTTACCCAAACTTCGTCGTCACGCTTCAAAGTTCCCCTCAAAAAGGCGGCGAGCTTGGTGATCATGGTACCGGCCTCGGTTGGATTGACAATGGTTAGGGCATAAACAGAGTTGAGGCTATTGAACAGGAAATGGGGTTGCAACTGATGCCTCAGCTTATTCAGCTCTGCCTCCTTTGCCAAGTTTTGCGCTGCGAGCAGCCGATCTTGGGTTTCAGACTGCTCTTCTATCCGGTACCATAAAATAATAGATACTGCACACCAACTGAAGCACAGAAACACAACCATTGCCCTAAATGGCAAAGAAAAATCCAGAAAATACAGGTATTCAGTCTCTTTGCGAAACACATAGTGCAATCCGTATTTAGACAAAAGCACGGCGACCAAGGTGAGCACAGCCGTGAGCAAAGCCAAAAACAGCAGGCGTTCTTTCTTGGGCTGATAATAGCCCAGCATGTTGCTCAGCACCACACAGCCAATGGCCAATAGTCCGTTGCTCACAACGCTATCGGCCAAGGCAATTTGCCAACTAAAATTCAACTTAAAATAAAGCATTGCAGCCCATGCTGCCGTCCAGCCGCCTAAGAAAACGCTACAGGCCAGCTTGATTCGCCTTATCGATAATGGAGTTGTTGTCACAGGCTGAGTTTTAGGTAAGCGCCCTGTTAATAATTCCTGATATCCACCCCACCAAACAATGCAATCCCTCTAATAATCAACGTTTTGTTTACGCCTTCTGCCAATGGCTGGATACTTCTCTTGTCGTCTACACCGCCAAAAATTGCCGTTACTTCAGATTTCACGATCCATCCCGGAGGAACAACGATTTTGGTGCCACCGAAAATTGCCGTTACATCGATGGTTATTTCACCTTCAAAATCGGCTTGGGTAAGGTTCAGGTCGCAACCGCCAAATACCGCCACAATTTCGCCCCCTTTAAAGTTTTTAGAGAATATCGCCTGGTGGCAACCCCCAAATACATTTACCGATTCGAGGTAGTCGTTGCTGCTATTTTTTTTATCGTCTTCCGAAACAGCCATTGGTTCTTCGCCGCTGAAAGCGTAGGGTTCTTGGTTGCCAAACCTCCTGTTCCACCTATCGCCACGTCTGTTCCACCTTTCGCTCCTTCTCCTTCTGCATCTTTCGGCGTGATCTTTATAATTGCTTTTTGGCTTGATGATGATGAAGAGCCCCAGCGCCACGATCAGGCAGGGCAATACGATCTTAGAAAAGTTGATGGTATCGCCATAGGCATTTTCCAGGCTGATATAAGAACCGATCAAAATCATGATGAACCAGCCACTATGTCTGAAATTATGCTTAAAGCCAATCAACAAGCCGATAACGATTAGGAGGTTGCCCCAGCTAAAGAGCCAACGAGGCATAGAGAAGCCCACGTTATCGAGCAGGATGAGAGCGCCTACAACGATGATGATTAATCCTGCCCAAACCTTGCCCGAGCGATTAGTCACATTTATATTATTATTGTTTTCCATTTTGTTCTTCAATTATTATACACCAAAGGTAAGGCAAGCTTAAGCGCCTGCCAATGGCCATCTCCTATTCGCAGGCCAATTATCGGTAAAAAGCATTAATTAATCGGTAAAAATATTAAAACAATCAAAGCCCTGCTTCCTTTCTTCAACGGCATCGGTTTATTGCAAATTAATCAATTCTTGCCTATTTGAAAATATGCCTGAACAGCGAAGGCAAACTTGGCCGATAAACTTGAGGCATAATGCGCAAATGATTACTTTAGCAAAAAAAACCAAATGACCAGAAAACACCTCTTATTGATGATGGCCCTTGCATTGCCTTTGCTGGGCTTTGCGCAGGACCTTGCTAAGCATTATAAAATCTACGATGTTAAGAAGCAGCAACTCATTGCCATCGACGATATAATTACCGATTTGGGCAAGGCAGATGTGCTTTTCTTTGGAGAAGAACACAACGATTCCATTGGCCATTACCTGGAGGCCGAAATCTTTAAAAGAATAGCTCTGGCCTACCCGGGCAAGGCCGCCTTGACCATGGAAATGTTCCATACCGATGTGCAACCGATTATTAATGAATACCTCAGCGGCCTAATCAGCGAGAAGAACTTCATCAAGGAAGGCCGTGCCTGGAACAACTACAAAGACTATCGGCCTATGATCGAATGGGCAAAAAGCAATAAGCTGGACGTTATTGGGGCTAATGGCGCCGCCCGGTACAGCAATGTGGTGACCAGATCGGGATTGGAGGCATTAAAACAATTGCCAGAGGACTCCAAACGCTTTATCGCTCCCCTGCCAATCGATACCGCTACCGGGCGCTACTATGACAAGTTTATCGAAACCCTGGGCGGGCATGGCATGGGAGGCATGAAAGTATACCAAACACAAAATTTCTGGGATGCCACCATGGCCTGGAGCATAGCCACTTATGCCAAAAGCAACAAGGGCAAAAAGATT
>JBCNPG010000049.1:0-10684 GCA_039593445.1 Pedobacter sp. | reverse complement strand
TGGTGGGCGTCGCGATGTGCCCCAACGATGGCAGCAAAATAGAAGGCACTTTTTACTTTGTAGCCATCAATGCCAACGGCAAGGAAGCATGGGCCGAAAATGGAGCATTTAGCGGGACCATTAAATAAGAAAGCCATGAAAAAGACCTTATTTCTCATTTGCTTGCTAAGCTTGGGCCTGTTTGCCTGCAAAAAGAGCACCGAAGAACCTGCTCCAGAAACCCCGAAAACAGAAGAACCCACTACTTCTGGAACGCCTACCGAAGGCAACATTCAAATTGTTGATAACACCAACAACACGGCTAAATACGACGATAAAACCATAACCGTGAAATCTTTTACCATCGAAAAGGTGTTGCCTACCATTACCAATGGCTATGCACAAGTGACGATCCAATCGATAGAAAAAGACGGCATTTTTAACAAGTATGGCATCGGGATCAATATGCTTTCGGGCTTGCCGGCTGTTGGCGTTAAAACCAATGTCGTTGCAGGAACAACGCCCATTATCGGGATCAATATTTTCCAGGACGGCACCATTTACTCGTACTCTGCCATGAACGGCACCTTTACGGTTGATGCCAACGATGGCCACAATGCCACGATGACGGTGAGCGACATGGACATGAAGCAAAGCTATTCGCAAGGTTTCGACGCGGCCAATAAACGCTTCAGGGTCAAATCATTCAAGATCAAATTTTCTTATTGATTTTGCCTAAAGCCATGTTGCGTTTATTCCTGGTCTTGTTATGTCTTGGATCGGATTTGAATGGCCGGTCTGCACAAACGCCACAGTTGCAAACCGAAAGCGAGGTCCAACAGGTGGTGGCCAAGACTATTAACGAACTTTTGGCCAAGCCATCGTTCAAAAACAAGCTGCAAAGAAAATTCCCGAGCTTTAAGAGCCAGGTTACTATCGACCTCGGCATCAATTACAAGGGCAAAGCGGTTTCTTTCTATGTGGTGGCGCAAGAGATGGCACCGCCGGATTTCATCGACTTTTTGTCGGACCAGATTCTTGCCTGTCCGTTCCCCATCAAATTAGACAAACACAAACTCATTAAAATCCGGCACACCTTACGGATTGAAAACTAAGCAAATTATTTCTCCATGAAAAAGCTCACTATACTTCTACTATTGGCCCTTTTTGGGCTTCAATCGCATGCCCAGTTCGGCAAACTCAAAGAAAAACTGGGCGGTTTGGTTGGCGGTGGCAAAGCCGGAAAAAAAACAGGCAACTTTAGCACCGTATGGGAATCGGAATTCTCGAACAAAGCCAGTCGCTTGGCCATGACCAACGAGAATGGCACCTACATTTTGGGGACAGACGACAACTCTGCCACCGTACTCAATGCCGATGGCAAAGAAATCTGGAGTGGCGATTACAAAAAAATAACCACCAACAAAACCAACTCCTGCGAGTTTCAATATTTCATCTACAATAACGACGGAGGCTATTTGTTCCTGTTCGACCGGAAATCGCTCGGCAAAGACCGCATTGCAGTGATAGATGTAGCTTCGGGCAAAGAACTCTGGAATTCTGAGAACTACCAGAACCTTTTGCCTAAAGATGCCAACGAAGATACCGAAATCGAAACCGTTAAATACTTATCGGAACTCGATGCCTTTCTGATTACCCAAAAAGATGCCTTGAACCTGGTCAAAGCCAAAACCGGCGAAAAAATATGGGAAACCAAACGCTTTACCGGATCGGTAGGCAAATACCGTTACGACAGGGCCAGCAATACCATCGTCATGTTCAACTACAAGCCTACCCTATTGGCGGCCTTGTTTTCGGGCTTTAAAAACCAACTGGTAAAAATTGATGCCAGCAATGGCGAAATCCTTTGGGAAAATGAATTTAGGGGCACGGTAGAAAAGGAATTGGTAACCAGAAAAGCTGTGGCAGACCTCGAGGTTAGAGGCAGCCGCATTTACTTTTGGCTAGACGGTCTCCAAACCTACGACATGGCAAGCGGAAAAAAACTTTGGGAGGTAACTTATGAGAACGATATGCGCAAAAGCGGCAATGCCTTGTTTGGTGGCGGCCAAAAAGCCATTTATCGCACACTGGCCGATCCGATATTTACAGATGATGCCGTATACCTGGTTGTTTTTGGCGGTGCCAACAAAACCAAATATGTAGAAAAGCATGATTTGCAAAGTGGCAAGCTGATTTGGCAATCGGAAAAGATTACGGGTGCGCTCTCTATGCCCAACATCTATAAAACCGGCAACCGAATCATGGTACAAGTAGGCGGCAAAGTGCAGGTGCAGGAAATCAAACACCGTAGGACCTCTTCCGGGCTTGAAATAGAATACAATGTGTATTTCGACTACATGGCGCAAAAAAACGGCATCCTTTCTTTAGACGACGCCACTGGCCAAACGGTATGGCGTTCTGAGCGTTTCGACAAAAGGATTACCGACATGATCATCGACAACGACAAAACCGTTTTTGTAGGCGATGGCGATGAGTTTTATGCCTACGACATCGAAGCCGGCAAACAGCTTTTTGATGTAAAGCACAACGATGCCAAAGTGGGCAAAGCTACCGATGTAATCGATTTTGGCGAACATGTAGTGGTGCTTTCCGAAAAGGGCTTGGCCAGCTATAAAAAAGCCGATGGCAGCAGAAACTACGCCACCGAGAAAATATCGGGCGTTGATTATTTCTACCATTTGGGCGACAACTATTTCCTGCGCGACCAAAAGAACTCTAAAAACATCATTTACGGGGTCGACTTGAGCAACGGCGAGATCAAAGGCAGCGTAAGTTCCAAAGGCAAAGGCGGAAGTCCGGTTTATGGGGCTGGTATCGATATCACTGCCGATGGCGAATACATCTTTGCCTTTAAGGGGAAAAAATTAGAGAAGATCAAAGTAAACAACTAAAAACAATACGGCCGGAAATTAAATTTTCCGGCTTTTTGTCTATTTTAGATTGTCTTAGCATGTGCTGTTGCCAAGGCCTAAACGCTACAATTAACCTTTCTACATGAATAACACCACCAATGCCAGCCTGAATATTTTAATTGCCGACGACCACCAAATGGTTATTGATGGCTTAAAAAGCATGTTGCAGCATAAGCCCGAATACGTAATATCCGGCGAAGCAAATAATGGGCAGGCTGCTTTCGAACTGATTGTCGCCAACCCCAGCCAGTATAACATACTCATTACCGATATCAGCATGCCGCTGCTCAGCGGGACCGAGCTATGCAGAATGGTCAAAAACCAGTTTCAGCATATCCAGGTGCTTATTTTATCGATGTACAACAATACCCAGGCCGTAAAAGAGGCCGTTAACGCCGAGGCGGATGGCTATATTCTAAAAAACAGCGGCCAAAACGAACTCCTGCAGGCCCTGCATCGCATTGCCAACGACGGCACTTATTTTTCGCAGGATATAGTGCCCATCATCTACAACCAATACCAGAAACAAAAAAGCCAGGAGGAACAATTGAAACAGCTCAGTACCCGCGAAAAAGAGATTTTGATGCTGATCACCAACGAACATACCAGCGAAGAAATAGCCGACAAGCTGTTTATCAGCAAAAAAACAGTAGACAACCACCGTCAGCATCTCTTAGAAAAATGCAACTGCCGCAGCACAGTAGGTCTGGTTAAGTATGCCATCAAGAATGGCCTCATTAATTTTTAATCCATTGTCAGAAAAAAACGCAAGCTATGCCAGGGTATTCAACCGTAATATCATATTGTTATAGGTTTCTTCTTGTGGCATGCCTCTGTTTGGGTTTTTCAACCGCCAGGGGCCAGCAGGAAAGCGATATAGCCAAGCTCAACGACAAACTGGCTAAGGCAAAAACCGACATCGAAAAAATAGATGTCCTTACCGAACTGGGCAATGCCTATGCTTATGGCAATAACGATTCGGTCAAAGTTTGGCACTATGCCGACTGGTTGATGACGATGGCCAATAAAGCCAACAATAACATGGGCAGAGGTACCTCTTGCTATTTAAAGGGCATCTACTTTCTTCGTAAACGGCAATTCAACAAAGCCATCGGGCTCTTTCAGCAATCGGCAGTTTATTCGCGTTTGGCCAAGCACACTATGAACCACGGCAACGCCTATTTTGCCATGGCCCAATGCTATGGCTACTTGGGACAGCCCGACAAGGCAATCGAATACTATAAACAGGCAAAAGACATTTACGCCACACAGGCAAAATTGGCGCAGCTCACGATCAATACCAATCTCATCCTCTTTAGGCTTTACGAATCGAGAAGCAATTATGACGCTTCTCTGGCCTGTCTCTTTGACGCGCTTAAAACCAGCGAGGCCATGCCCAACAAGTACCGCTATACCGAAATACTCATCGATCTGGGTAATATCTATTGGCGCCTTAAACAATTCGACAAGGCCAAAAGCCATTACCAAATGGTGATCGCTTATGCCCAACAGACCAAAAATAATATTGAAGTTGGAAACGGCCATGCAGGGCTGGGCTTGGTTTACCTGGATGAGGCCAATTATCCCGAGGCGAAAAAACACACCGAAAAAGCCTTGGAGATACTGCTCAACTATCCTTTAGAAAGTGCAAGGCTCAATGCCGTTTACAACAACTTGGGTGGCATCAACCTCCGACTTGGCAACTATGAAGAGGCCATTGCTTACCTCAAAAAATCCTTAGTGTATACAGAAAAGACCAAGGACATATCGGCCACCATAGTGTCGCAGGCCAATATTGGCTACGCCTATGCGCAGCTCGGCAAATTTGATGAAGCCGACAGGTGGTTCGAACTGGCTAAAAAAGCAAACCTGGTTGCCGCCTACCCTTATGCCCTGAGTAATCTTTACGCCCATTTGGCCAACTTGGATTCGTTAAAAGGCGATTTTAAAAATGCGCTTGTCCACAAAAACCTTTTCTATAGTTACGATCAAAAAGACGCCAACCTGAAAGTAAGCCAGCAGCTCAACCAATTGAACGCCTTATACGAAACCGAAAAGAAAGAAGCTCAGATTGCCCTGCTCAACAAGGAAAAAAGCATCGATCTGCTCAAGCTCAGCAACCAATCGTTGCAACTGGCTAAAAAGGAACAGGCCCTCCAAATCAACCAACTCGAAATCAATAGCCAGCACCAGCAGCTCATCAGCCAATCGCTAAGTGCCAAGGAAAAGGAACAGGACATCAAATACCTCAAAAAACAGAACCAGATCCAGCATTTGGAACTGAGCAACAAAGCCTTGCAGATTAGGCAACGCAACCTGATTCTTATCGGCCTCTCGCTTTTGTTCACCGTTCTCGCCCTGTTGGGTTTTTCGGTGTACAAACGCCATAAAATCAAGTTGCAGAACGAAATTTACCAGCAACAGGAATTGGCTACCAAGGCGCTTTTTGAAGGGGAACAGCAAGAACGCATCCGCATTGCCCGCGATTTGCACGACAGCATCGGACAAATGCTTTCGGTTGTAAAAATGAACCTATCCAACCTCCAGCACCAACAGCCTGAAAATGAGGTGGCAGACCGAACGGCACAATTGGTAGACCGTGCCATAGACGAAGTTAGGCACATTTCGCACAACCTGATACCCGAAGAACTCAATTTTGGCCTTTTCAATGCCATTGAAGAACTTTGCGACAAAATTAGTGCAAGTGGTACCCTAACTACCCTGAAAGTACCCGACCACATCAGGAGCTATCCCTTTAGCAAACAGAACGAACTCAGTATTTATCGCATTGTGCAAGAAGTGCTCAACAACATGGTTAAACATGCCCAAGCCAGCAAAATAGAAATCGATGTGATAGATAAGGTGCAAAGCTTCAGCATCGGGATCAGCGACAATGGCCAAGGCTTCGACCCGCGAAGCATCAGGCAATCTAAAGGCATGGGCTGGAAAAACATTTCGGCACGCGTAAATCTGCTCAATGGGAAATTAAGAATACATTCGGAGAGATTGAGCGGCACGCAGATTGAAATTACCCTGCCCGCAAGCTAAGCTGCCACCTCCTATCATTTCTTTTTCAAGGCAGCCATAAATTGCTGTACGATAGCCTCCTTGTTTTTCCTCAACCTGTCGCCAAAAGGCTTGGCCTCCTCATCGATAGGCAAATGGACGTTAGCCCATAAAATCAGTTCTACCAAAACAGGCAAAAGGTCGATGCCCTTATCGGTTAAACGGTAAAATATCTTGGCCTTGCTTTCAGGATGTTCTTCCCTGGCCAAAATACCTGTCGCTTCAAGCAGCGAAAGCCTGTCGGCCAACACATTGGTAGCAATCTTTTCTCTTGACTTTAAAAACTCGTTATAGGTATTCTTGCCGTTCATTACAATATCACGGACGATAAGCAATGACCATTTGTCGCCAATGATATCCAAGGCTGAACTAATGGGGCAACCCGACCTGATTTTAAGCGCTTTCATATTTCAAAAATAACAAATTAACTTGCAAATAACAAGTTGATTATTTAGCTTTGATCATTAACAACAATTAATCCGGAAAAATATGCTTACTGCCATCAATCCCAAACTGCCCATGCGCAACAAGGCGATTACCAAAGATTTTTACCTGAACAAATTAGGTTTCCAGCAATTTGGAGGCGACTATGAGGGCTACCTCATGGTTGAAAAAGACAACATCCAAATCCATTTTTTCGAATTCAAGGGGCTAGATCCGAAAGAAAACTACGGACAGGTCTATATCCGCACCAACGATATCGAGAGCCAATTCCAGTTGGCCAAGTTACAAAATGCGAACAGCAGCGAACTCGAGCACAAGCCTTGGATGCAACGCGAATTTTCGGTGCTTGATCCCGATAACAACCTGCTTACCTTCGGACAGGAGATATTTTAGAAACTTGCTGTAGGTAAATAGAATTCTAAAATAGCAATCGATCCGTGCCCTTTCTTAATGGCAGACGCTGTGTTTTGCGCATAAATTGCGCTTATCATTGCTCTGTTATTGATGATTGAGCATTGGCTTTGATCAATAAGGCTAGCAGATCCTTGTCTAGGTCGAGCCAATATTTAAACCCGGCATCAATCACCTGCAGCGCAGCCACATTATCTTTATAAAATTCTTTTAGCTCGCTCCTGAACTTATTGTTTAAGATGTTTTTCAAAAACAAATAAACATTATCGGGCTTTTCGAAGGTATAAAACACTTGTTTGGACGAAAATGAGCCACCTGTAGTTTGGATGCCATACATGTATAGGCTCGATTGAGGGCCCGTGTAAATGGGCGATAGGAACTTTATTGTACCGTCTTTGATAGGTTTTGATACAAACACATATTTCTTGCCGTCGGCATAAAAGCCATAGCCATGTATATCAGCTGGTAGAAATTTGATGAGGCCTTTGGCTTCATCAGCTATCTCAACCTCTTCATTAAAATCGTTCGCTTTTTGACCAAACATTCCTTTTTTGACCTTGATTTGGGCTTTAACCGTATCATTATTTTGGGTAATGTAATATCCCGGCAAAGACGACTGCGCTTTGGCATAACCTATGGTAAGTAAAAGGACCAATGCCATGAAGAAGGATTTCATTTTCGGAGCTTAATTTTGTTTTGGAATCTGAACATCAATTTATTCCTTTCGGATAAGAAAGACAGCTGCCATTTTTAAGCTGGCCCTTAACTTTGGCCTTCAAGCAACTGTATCAAAAATAGTTTTTCATTTGTTCAGTCGCAATGGGTTTTGTTAAAATTCGCTAAACAATAAAAAAGGGACGGCAGTTAAGCCATCCCTGATATCCGATTTTTTCTAGCGGCTACAGCAGCCACCCGACGTAGAGGATGTATTGTTATTGTCGTTGCCTACCTTGTAGCCAGCTTTTTCAATTGCTTCTATCAATTCTGCTTTGACCTCGTCGCTATCAACAGTGGCGACAAGTTCTCCGGCGGCGAGTTTTTCTACTTTTAATCCGTCGATAGCTTTAATGGCCGCACCCACCCTCGATTGGCAATGCGCACTTTGCATATCTGGTATGCTTAATTCTACGTTTTTCATGTTGTTTTGTGATTTAGGTTTTCAGCACCAGGGCTGTTTATTCAAGTTGAAGATTTTAAGACTTTTTTTTCGTCTATTTTTTCCATTTCAGCCGCAAACTATTGCCTACTACGCTTACGCTGCTCAAAGCCATCGCTGCTCCGGCAATCATGGGATTAAGCAGGAAACCATTGATCGGATAGAGAATGCCAGCTGCAATCGGAATGCCGATAAGGTTATAGATAAATGCCCAGAACAGGTTTTGCTTAATGGTGGCCACCGTTTGTTTAGAGAGTTTGATGGCTTGCGGAATCTTGGTTAAATCGGAAGAAATGATGGTCATTTTGGCCACATCCATGGCAATATCGCTCCCTTTGCCCATGGCTATGCTCACATCGGCGGTTGCCAGCGCGGTACTGTCGTTAATGCCATCACCTACCATCGCAACTACTTTGCCTTGTCGTTGCAGGTCTTTTACAAAATCGGCTTTATGTTGTGGCAATACTTCGGCTTTGTAATGTCCAATACCGGTTTGTTCGGCAATGGCTTTAGCCGTCGCTTCATTATCGCCGGTAAGCATGTACAGCTCTATATCCATAGCCTGCAGCTGCTTGATGGCTTCGACCGAAGTTTGCTTGATCTGGTCGGCTATGGCAATCACGGCAAGCGCTTTGCTACTATCTGCAAACCAAACCACGGTTTTCGATTCGCTGCCCCATTGGTTAGCCTGTTGCTGCAATTCGCCAACAACAGAAATCTTATTTTCGTCAAGCAGTTTTTTGTTGCCCACAAAATAGGTTTCTGCGTTGTGGGAAGCCTTTGCACCTTTGCCGGTAATGCTCTCAAATGACGACAAAGAAACGCTTTTGCCTGTTGCTTCCAGGTGCTTGACTACTGCTTCGGCCAATGGATGTTCGGATTGCTTTTCGATGCCGAGCAGGACATCCTGAGCATGCGCATCATTGTTTAGCCATTGGATTGCCGTTACCACAGGTTTTCCTTCGGTAATGGTTCCTGTTTTATCCAATACGATAGCATTTACTTTTTTGGCCATTTCAAGACTTTCGGCATCTTTAATCAGGATCCCATTTTCGGCCCCCTTGCCTACCCCTACCATGATGGCTGTGGGCGTAGCCAGTCCCAAAGCACAGGGACAGGCGATAACCAATACCGTTACGGCGGCCAGCAGTCCCTGTACCAAACCGTTATCGCCACCCAAAACCAACCATAAGATAAAGGTCAGGATAGCGATTACCATGACCACGGGCACGAAAATACCGGCAATCTTATCCACCAATTTTTGCACTGGCGCCTTGCTGCCCTGTGAATCCTGCACCATTTTAATAATTTGGGCCAGCATGGTATCTTTTCCCACTTTTACCGCTTTAAACCTGAAGCTGCCTTTTTGGTTAATCGTGCCTGCAAACACTTTTTCGTTTGCTGCTTTCAGTACGGGTACCGGCTCGCCGCTCAACATACTTTCGTCTACGTAAGAACTGCCTGAAACTACCAGGCCGTCGACGGCAATTTTTTCGCCGGGTTTCACCAAGATCATGTCGCCGGAGTGGATTGACTCGATAGGCGTTTGCACCTCCTTGCCACCAGGCTGTATCACCGTAACCGTTTTGGGTTGCAGGCCAATGAGCTTTTTAATAGCCGAGGAGGTATTGCCCTTCGCTTTTTCTTCCAAGAGCTTGCCTAACAGGATAAAAGCGATGATTACTGCCGCCGCTTCAAAATAAACGTGCGCATGTAAACCTCGCGCATGCCAGAAATCGGCAAACAGCATATTGAACACACTGAAAAGATAGGCGATGCCGGTGCTCAGTGCCACCAGGGTGTCCATATTGGCCGACCAGTGCTTGGCTTGTTTCCAAGCATTGACAAAGAAATCCTTACCCAGCCATAATACTACCGGCGTTGAAAATGCCCACATGATTTGGTTGGCATAAGGCATATCCATCAAGAACATGCCAATAACCACCACGGGCAATGCAAGCAATACCGCCCAAAGCGTTTTGTTTTTTAGGCTTTTGAACTTTTTTTCGTGCAGGGCTTCCAAGGTTTCCTGCTGCGTGCTTTCGTCTTCTACCAGCAGATCGTAACCGATAGCCTGCACGGCCTGCTGCAGCTTCAAAGCATCTGTCATGTTCGGCAGATACTCGATACTCAGGTTGCCTGTGGCAAAATTTACGGAAGCGTCAAGTACGCCAGGCTGGTGCTTTGCCATGCTTTCCACACTGCCGGCACATGAAGCGCAGGTCATACCCAATACCGGGAAGGTGTGCTTAATGGTCGTAACGCCATAGCCTAAATCCTGAATAGCCTTAACCGCTTCAGCTACCACTTCGGGTTTGTCAACCGTAATCGCCGCCCTGCGGTTGTTCAGTTCAACTTTGTGGGTTTCGATGCCCTTTACCTGTTCCAGGCCCTTATCTACAATTAAAGCACAGTGCTCGCTTTCTACGTCTTCGAGTGGAAGAAAAACAGTTTCATTATTACCAGTTGCCATCTATCGTATCTCTTTTGTTTACGATACAAAATTGGCCATAAATAGATACCAGAACGTTACACTATTTGGAGAAAGAGTTGTAACATTTACATTTGGCACTCCTGGGCACAAGGAAGGCTATACTTCGTCCAAGGGCTTCCTTTTTTCTTCCTTAACCTGCTTAAAGTGGCTTGGCGTAAGTCCGGTTACTTTTTTAAACTGGTTGCTCAGGTAAGCTAC
>JBCNPG010000489.1:0-3134 GCA_039593445.1 Pedobacter sp. | reverse complement strand
TCGTTAACCGGCAGGTTGATCCAGATTTCATTGGTCATGATTTTTTGTTTTAAGTTTCAATACTTAAAGTTCAGAAAAAACCAGCTTGCAAAGGCAGGCAATATGAGACAAATTTGAGGTGCAAAGACGACAGCTTGATTTACGAATTACGAATTACGAATTACGATTTACGAATTACGATTTGCGATTTGCGATGGATAATCTGATCCGAAATCATTGAATTAAATCTAAAATCGTCAATCTAAAATTGTACATACCCTAGCCCAAAGCATGATAACAGGCCCGGCAACGGGGTTCGTAGCTTTCCTTTTCGCCTAGCAGCACCTTGGCTTCGCTGGCCACGGTACGGTAGGAATATACCGCGGGACTGCCGCACTGCATGCACACTGCATTAACCTTGGTTACGTGTTCGGCAATAGCCATGAGCGCTGGCATGGGACCAAAAGGCTTGCCCAAAAAATCCATATCTAGTCCTGCAATAACTACCCTGATTCCTTTTAGGGCCAGCTTGTTGCAAACTTCGGGCAGTTCGTCGTCAAAGAACTGGGCTTCATCAATTCCAACTACCTGCGTATTGGTACCCAGGAGGAGGATGGCCGAAGAACTGTCGACAGGCGTAGAGGGAATCGAATTCAGGTCGTGCGATACCACAGCGGTTTCGTCATAACGGGTATCGGTTTTGGGTTTAAATATCTCTACATTCAGCTTGGCAATTTGCGCGCGTTTCAATCTCCTGATCAATTCTTCCGTCTTTCCCGAAAACATGGAACCGCAAATTACTTCGATGCTCCCGCTAAATTCGCCTCTTCTAAAATTCTGCTCGCTGAATAACATTTGTAAAGGTATTTTAGCCAAATATAAAAGAATTTTATAGTACTTTTGATTGTCATTTACTAACATAAAACCTTCAATTTTTCGTTAAAAAGCTATGATGAAGCAGGAAGATCTTTTCAAGAAATTAGGACTGATACTAAACGAGCTAAACGATCAGTATCAGTTTTTGGCCCAAAATCCGCAACAGCTCAACGAGTTAGAACTTGAACTCTTCCATGCCAACGCCAATTTCCTTGCCGATCATGTGCAGATCATCAAAAAAATAAACCAGGCGCCACCAGCGCCTTTGGCCATTCAGCCGGCCAACGAAACGATGGTTGAAACACCTCCAAGCGAAAAACTGGCCATTGAGCATGATGTGCAAGAGCCACAGCAGATCGAAACCGTAGCTTTTGCCGAGGAAATAACCGAAGCACCTGTGGCCGAGCCGGAAAAGGAAGTACAGCCTAGGCCCGAACCTGAGCTTGAAACCATCGAGCAGGAAGTTTTTAAGTTGGATAACGAACCTTCAACTTTCGAGTTTATCCTTAACGATCATGCCGAACATGAACATTTCGATTTTGAAGAAAAGAGCGTAGACGAAATTTTTGACCGCCCTTTAAGCGAGGAAGAAGAACGTATCCTGGCCCAAAAAAGAATGCAGAGCCAACAGCTTGCCAGCGATGCAAAAGAAATAGAACTGCCGGAAATGGAAGAGGAACTGGTTAATGAAGACGAGGATGAAATCGGGCCAGAACCATTTTTGGTACACAAGGAAGAGGAAAAAGAAGATTTCCCGATTGTAGCGGCCGATCTCGACCTCAAGGAAGCGCCAGTTACGGAGACCAAAATCAATACGGCCGAACCGGTAGAAGATCCAGGCTATAAGCCAACCCTAAACGATATTTTGGCCGGCAAAACCGTTGCCAGCAATATCAATACAAGTGCGAATACCACCGCAATTAAAGATTTAAAGCAGGCCATTAGCCTCAACGATAAATTGCTCTACATTAAGGATCTATTCAATGGGTATAACCTGGCTTATGCCGAAGCCATTGATCTGGCCAACAAAATGCAGAGCTTTGAGGCTGCGGATTTGTTTTTCCAAAAGAACTACGCAGTCAAAAACAATTGGGCCGAGAAGCAAGCTACAGTCGACAAATTCTACGCCTTGCTTAACCAAAGGTTCAAGGCTTAGTTTTTGGATCACCCATATTATTGGTTTATTAGCTATCCTTGTTGGCACTGCTAACTGGCAACTGCTTGCTTGAGGTAGATTTCTCTGTGCCAGGCATCCTAAAAAGTGGATATTGCAACTTTCGGCCTTCCAACTTTGCAACCCTCCAATTTTTCAACCTCAGAATATCGCAACTTTCAAAAACCCCAGTGGTTAGATGAAACCCATTCGGTTCGAATCGAGCTTGAGAAAAATGAACAAGAGAATGGTAAAGCTCCACAAAGAAGAACCGCCGTAGCTAATAAAAGGCAAGGGGATACCGATTACGGGCATAATGCCAATCGCCATGCCGATATTGATAAACACGTGGAAGAAAATGATACAGGCTACGCAATAGCCATAAACCCTCGAAAAGGCAGACCGTTGCCGTTCGGCAATGTTGATGATGCGGAGCAAAAGAAAAACATAAAGGCCAATTACCACAAAGCAACCGATAAAGCCCCATTCTTCACCAATGGTTGAGAAGATAAAGTCGGTACTTTTGGCAGGAACATAGCCGAATTTGGTCTGGGTGCCTTCTAAATAACCGCGGCCTTTAAACTGGCCTGCACCAATGGCGATTTTAGATTGGATGGCATTATAACCCACCCCTTTATTGTCGGTCTTAAGGCCTAAAATAAGCTCAATACGGGCACGCTGGTGCGGTTGCACTACATTGTAGAACAAGAACTTCGCTACAAACAGATAGCCTATGGCAATCAGCGTAATAATGCCAATACCTATCATCTTCTGCTGACGCTTTCTGTTGGAGTATATAAATAATCCGCCTACAGCCAAAATACAGCCAATCAACAATGCCGGACTTAAAAACAGGTTCAGGATAAACAAGAGTACCATCCCCCAGAAAGTGATCAATAGATAACCCGGCAGTCCTTCGCGGTATAGCGGGAACATGAACGATAGGAACACCAGAGTAGAACCTGCATCGGGTTGCAACATGATCAGGCCCATGGGCAGTACAATGATGGCGGCGCAGATCAAAATAGGCTTTAGCGAATTGAGCTTTACGTTAAAAGTACTGATGTAACGGGCCAGGAGCAGGGCCGTGCCAAATTTGGCAAACTCGGAGGGCTGCAAACGAAAC
>JBCNPG010000488.1:0-3134 GCA_039593445.1 Pedobacter sp. | reverse complement strand
TTGGTCGGGATTTGCATTTGGCAAGGCGCCGGATGTAACCAGCGTAGCCAAAAAAGACCTTGGCCTCAGGCCTTACAACTCGACCAACGAATATTCCTTCTTGCGGGGGCTGGCCACAACTGTTGCACTCGGCAGGCATTTAGATTTTACAGGTTTTGTATCTTTTAGAAAACTCGATGCCAGCCTAAGCCTCAACAATAATGGAGAAGAAGTACTCAATACCATCAATGAAAGCGGTTATCACCGGACGGCTACCGAAATTAAAAACAGGAATAGTTTAACCCAGCTATTCTATGGTGGGGCATTGCACTATCAGCAGAACAATCTGCAAATGGGTCTGATCGCTCACCGCACCCAGTATAATCATGTCTTTGCAACCGGAGCCTCGCCCTACCGCTATGATGATTTTTCGGGAAAAACATTGACCAACGTGGGGCTATATTATACCTATTCTATTCGCAACCTTTATCTTTTTGGAGAAATTGCCAAAAGCCTGAATAGCGGCATAGCTTATGTGAATGGAGCTTTGATCAGTCTTTCGGCAAAGGCAGTTGCGGTTGTACTTTACCGAAAATATGCCAGCAACTATCATAATTTTTTTAACCAGGCCACAGCTGAAGCAACCAGTGCAAGTAATGAAACCGGCCTTTATATTGGTTTCAATTTATATCCAGCCAAATCTTGGGCTATTGCGGTTTACGCCGATTATTTCAAATTCCCATGGCTAAAATTCAGGATTGATGCACCTTCAGCCGGCTATGAGCTTTTGGGACAACTGAATTATATGCCCAGCAAAACCTTCAAATTGCAATTTCGCTACAAAAGCGAACTGAAACAGCAAAATACGGACCTTAACGTTCCAATCAATTACTTGGACGATGTGAAAAAGGAATCGTACCGAGCAGAGGTAAATTGGCAGTTGAGTAAAGCACTTAGTTTTCAAAATCGTTTGGAGATATCGCAGTATCAAAAAGGGCCAAGCAATGCTGAATTTGGCTACCTGGCCTACCAAGATGTAAGCTATAAACCTGCCCGTATCCGATTATCGGGAAATATAAGGGTAGCCTATTTCAATATCCCATCCTTCAACAGCAGGATATATGCTTATGAAGATGACGTACTCTACAGTTTCAGCTTTGGCATGTACAACGGCAAAGGTTTCAGAAATTACTTGAACCTCAAATATAAATTGCTTAAACGGCTGGACATTTGGGGCCGATATGCCATTTCGCTTTATCCCAAGACAAGTACGGTAGGTTCCGGCCTCGATGAAGTTGAAGGCAACAAAAAAAACGATGTTAAACTACAGTTGCGCTACCAATTCTGATGGTTTTGACTTTTAAGGGCGAAATCGTTTTTGTAAGGGTACTTTTCCCTTTCCTTGCTGGACTGATAGCGGGCTATCACTTGTCTGATTGGCTTTCAAGCCATTTGATGGTGGCAATAACCTTAGGCTTGCTCATCATGCTATGGCTGAGCAATCTGTTTTATAAAAAATGGAAAATATACAATTATAAGGGCATTACAGGTTTATTGTTCCACGTTTTCTGTTGTTGCTTTGGCATAATGGTGCTGTTGCTTAACAAACAATCGTTAAGCGAGCAATATTTTGGAAAATATGGTCCCACTTACCTTAAAGGATATATTGGAAATGAGCCCCAAACAAACGGCCTCATCATGCGTTTTCAAATCATCGTTAGGCAAGGCTATCAACAAAACAGCTGGCATACACGAAATGGCAAACTACTGGTTGGATTGAAGCTTGACAAAACCAGGCCAATCAAGTTTAACTATGGCGACGAGGTAATTTTGCCGGCTCATTACCAGAAAACAGAACCGCCTTACAACCCCGCCGAATTCGATTTTAAGGCTTGGTTAGCCTATCAAAACATTTACCATCAGGTTTTCATTAATCAAGACCAGTTGCTTAAACTCAATGGCCACGCCGGAAACCCTGTGCTCAGGTATGCCATCGGCCTTAGACAGAGGCAGGTAGCGATTTACCGAAAGCTTATCCGCAACGATGAGGCCTTTGCAGTAGCCTCTACCCTCATTTTAGGCTATCGTGCAGATCTCAATCCCGAAACCCTAGCCGCTTACAGCAAAACTGGAACCATTCATGCCTTGTCAGTTTCGGGCATGCACGTGGGTATCATTTATATTTTCCTTCATTCGGTTTTATTCTTCTTAGAACGCCAACCAATTCTAAAAATCGTTAAGTTGTTCCTTATCTGTTCCCTAATTTGGTATTATGCGCTATTAACTGGCCTTTCGCCATCGGTACTCCGATCGGCGGTCATGCTGAGCGTATACATCATAGCCAAATCACTGAACCGAAGTACCAATTCCTATAATATCATTGCCTTTACCGCTTTTTGCCTGCTTGTTTATAATCCTTTGCTACTTTGGGATGTGGGGTTTGAGCTTTCCTTTTTGGCCGTTTTCGGGTTGATTTATCTGCAACCCAAAATCTACAAATGGTGCTATTTTGAAAACAAATGGTTAGACAAACTATGGTCGGCCACCGCCATTAGCCTAGCCGCACAATTGGCCACCTTTCCGCTCAGTATCTATTATTTCCATCAATTTCCCTTGTATTTTATCATCAGCAATCTGTTCATTCTGCTTCCCATTACGATATTAATGTATCTAGGCCTTATCATTTTGATGTTGAGGCTGTATATTTTAGCTCCATTGTTCGAATGGCTCATTAACTTCACCAACCATGGCTTAAAGTGGATCGCTAACCTACCCTTTTCGGGTATTAGTGGTATTTGGATCAGTCAGTGGCAACTGATTCTGTTGAGCATCGCATTGGGGAGTATGGCTATTGCATTGGCCTGTTACCGAAAGAAATGGCTATTTGCTGGCTTGTTATCGCTGATTGCTTTGCAGTCTACTCTTATTTATCGGTGCATCCTCACATCGCAACAACAAAAAATAATAGCCTTCAGTCTTCGAAAGAACTATGCAATGGCTTTTGTCAAGGGCAAAAACGCACTTATTGTCAGCGATTTGTTGCCAACCGAAAAAAACTTTAAATTCTACATTCTTCCCGCACTTGAACAGTTGCAGGTTAACAAGTTCACTGTTTTAAAGTTCAACCAAGATACGACAACCAAGCTGTTGGCCAT
>JBCNPG010000487.1:0-3141 GCA_039593445.1 Pedobacter sp. | reverse complement strand
GAAAGAGAAGTTCGACGAGCTGGTTGCCGATGCCAAGGCCAACTGCCCCATCTCTAAATTGTTGAATACCAACATCACCATCGAAGCCACCCTGCTTTAACATAAACAGTCAGTCCAAAAAGCTAAAGGCCACCTCCCTAATCAGGAAGTGGCCTTTTTGTTAAAGAATGTTAAATTCTGCCAAGTCCGAGCCAATACGCCCCCATACAGATTAGGATGCGAAGCAAATATTGCTAACTTTGGTTCTACACCACATAATTATGAAGAAAATCTTTACCCTCTCGCTGTTTTTATTGTTCAGTACCGTTGCCTTCTCGCAAAATGTAATCAGTCTTTTTGGCAAAGCCGGTCAGTTTTTCGAGCTATTGGAAACAGAGAAATATACGGAAGCACATCAGTTTTTTTCCGAAACAGAACAAGCTAAAATTACAGCAGATAATCTCAAAACCCTTTGGACCAATATTAAGGTAAAATTGGGTGCTGTCAAATCGATCGATCCGGTACGCAGCAAAGTGCAAGGCGATTACTATACGGTAAGCTGCGATGGACAATTTGAGAAAGACGAACAGGAATTTCTGTTGGTGTTCGATAAAGCCGAGAAATTGGTAGGTATTTTTATGCCACCGAAGGCCGCGGCCTATACCTTGCCAGCTTATGCGGCCGATACCACTTTATACCACGAAAAGCAAGTTTACCTGACCTCGGGCAAGCATCAGTTGGCCGCCATTATAACGGTACCCAAAAAAGCCGTCAACTTTCCGATAGTGGTATTGGTACACGGTTCTGGCCCAAGCGATATGGATGAAACCGTTGGACCAAACAAACCGTTAAAGGATATTGCGCTAGGTTTGGCCTCCAAAGGCATTGCCTCGGTGCGTTATGTAAAGCGTACTTTGGTATATCCCGGCGAATTTAACGTGGCTTTTACAGTAAAAGAAGAAGTAACCGACGATGCCCTGGCTGCGGTTGCACTGGCCAAAACAGTGAAAGGGGCCGATTTGAAGAATGTTTACCTTTTGGGACATAGTCTAGGCGGCATGTTGGCCCCTCGTTTAGGTGCCCAGTTGCCAGACCTGAAAGGCCTCATCATGCTAGCCGCACCTTCAAGAAAGCTTACCGATGTAATTGTAGAGCAAAACAATTATGTATTCTCGCTGGCCAAAGATACCACTGCTGCCAGCAAAAAAGGCCTCGAAGAGGTGCTTAAATCGTTAGGCCAGACCAGGGTAACCAAATTGGATAAAATGAAGCCCGATTCGCTTATCATAGGACTGCCGGCATCTTATTGGATAGACCTGAATAATTACAACCAGGTAGAAACTGCCAAAAAATTAACCAAACGCATGTTTATAGCACAGGGCGGAAACGATTTTCAGGTTACCCAGAACGATTACAATTTGTGGAACACGGCCTTGGGCAAAAAGCCGAACGTGCGCCTAAAGCTTTATCCGGAACTGAACCACCTCTTAAGCCCGCAAACGGCCAAAGGAGACCTGTCGCAGTACCAGGTTCCTGTCAATGTATCAGAACAGCTGGTTACAGATATTGCCACCTGGATTAAAGGCAAGTAGGTTTAGGCAAGAGTTTGGATGAGAGCACCTCACATCTCACATCTCACATCTCACATCTCATGTCTCAAATCTTTTCCGTACGCAAAGCTAATCAGCCATTTTTGCTATCCATTGTTCCCAATCGGCAACCTTAAAAACGTAATTTAATTGGGTTGGCAGCTCCATGCTCTCTACTTGCTTCCAGTCTGTTTTTTCCATCAGAAATGCTGGACTTTCCAGGCCATTGACCAAACAGGCTTTCGTGTAAAATTCGGCCCTGCTCGGATGAAAAGGCGATACCCCATGGTAAAGATGTCCAAATGCTTTTTGGCTGATCAGCTCGAGGCTGATTTCAAGGCAATCGTCTAGGTGGATAAGGTTGATGGGCGCCAAGCCATTGGCGATAGCCTGACGGCCTGCAAAGTGCTTCGCCAGGTTTCTGTTGGGACCAAATAAGCCACCAAACCGGATAATGGTGGTGTTAAAGGCAGCACTGTTTTTGAAAAGCTCTTCTGCACCCCATAAAGCATTTCCCGATGGGCTATCGGGTTGGGGGATAATAGATTCGTCTACCACAAAATGTCCATCCTCATAAACCCCTGTCGAGCTGATGAAAACCACCTGTTGCACCTTTGATTTTTCAACGGCCAGCTTTATGGCTTCCATTTTGCGAAGGTAATCTTCGGGCTGGGGCAAATTGCGCTTGGGCGGAATGCTGATGAACAAAATGTCGCTTGCAAAGAAATCCTGATAATCAGGTAAACTGGGGCCATCAAAGTTGATGAGATAAGACGTGATTCCTGCTTGCTCCAACAGTTGGAGTTTGTTTTCGCTGGTGGTAGAGCCTTTTACGTGATGTCCTTTGGCAAGTAAGGCCTTGCCCAAAGCCATGCCATACCAGCCACAGCCTAAAATACTGATGCTTTCTTGCGGGGTGTTAAAATAATTTGGTTTAGCCATGCCAGCCAAAGGTAAGGCATTAGGGTTGCCACACCATCGCCGTTTGTTTTTTATTGATTTTTGGCTGACAAAGATTCGGCCAGCACACCTCGCTTTGTGTAGAGATATGTTTAATTTTATCCAGAAAACTTAAAACAAAAAAAGATGAAATTAACAATCAAATCGGCGTTGCTGCTTTTGGTGGCTATCGGACTGCACCTACAGGCTAACGCACAAGGCATTAAACTGCCTCAGGCCAGCAGTGGACAAACCATTGTGCAAGACTTTGGCTTGGGCAAAATTACCTTAACATATTCGCGGCCTAATACCAAGGGGCGCAAGATTTTTGGAGGATTAGAACCTTACAATGTGGTTTGGCGTACCGGCGCAAACAATGCCACAACCATTAAATTTACCGATGCGGTGAAAATTGAAGGCCAAGACGTGCCGGCAGGAGAATATGGTTTGTTTACCATCCCAGGCAAAAATGAATGGACATTTATCCTCAACAAAACCGCCAAACAATGGGGTGCTTACGAATACAAGGAATCTGACGACATATTGCGCGTGAAAGTAAAACCGATGCCAACCAAAGGCAAGGTAGAAACCTTTACGATGCAGTTTGCCAATGTAACGCCTACTGTGGCTCAAT
>JBCNPG010000486.1:0-3149 GCA_039593445.1 Pedobacter sp. | reverse complement strand
TATAGGGCCGATACGCTAAACCGTACCCAAACTTGGTATGAAGCTGGGATTTTTCCACGTTTGTTCCGTATTGATTTCGGGGAGCCGAAAGAGGGAAATTCAGTAATCTACAGAGGCGATACGGCCTACAATTTCAGGCAGGGCAAGGCCAGCCAGCCAGTCGTTAATCCAAATATCCTGATTTATTTGTTGGGCGGCATGTATTACGACAAAGCGGATGAAGTATTCAAAAAATTGGGCGCCGATGGTTTTGACCTAAGCAAAAGCTATAAAACCACCTGGAATGGACGGGAAACTCTTGTTTTTGGTACCGCCGAGGCTGATAGCACCAAAAGCCAGCTATGGTTCGACGCAAAAGACCATTACCTGGTTAGGATGATCCAGCAAAAGGAAAAAAGCCGACTGGAGTGCCATTTTGCCAAGCACCAGCTGATCAATAAGATATGGCATGAAACCGAAATCAAGATCTTTGCCAACAACAAGCTGATCCAAACCGAGGCTTATCACGATTTTAAGACCAATGTACCCTTGCCCGAGGCTTTTTTTGAGCCCGCAAAGTATGGCACTTGGCATTGGTTAAAGAATTAGTCTCAAAGAGATAAAGCATTACTCATTTAACCATTAAGGAATTAGAAAGGCTAAAATATGGCTTGCTTAATTCCTTCACGCCACACGAATAAACAGATAAACACCTAACCATTAAGGAATTAAGAAAATGAAAGTTAAACACGATTTACTCAACCCCTTAATGGTTACCCAACCTCACTGCTATGGGTTTACCTTCAAAACCTGTTGCCAATCGGTTAGCCCTACATGCTGGGCGACCATTTTTAACGGCTTTAGTTTTTCGCGATTTACCGCATCGATCACCTCTTTGGCATAAGCCGAAGCCGACGATACCGTTTGGATATAGTCGCTTGCCCAAAGCAATTGATCGGCAGGCAGGTAACAAGCCAAAGCGCCCTCACTGCCGATACCGTTTATCGGGAATATTTGCAACTGGTTATTGGCCATCGAAACAAGTTGATCGGCAGCCACAAACTTGAGTTTTGCCGGATGTTGCTGCAGTTCGTCGGGTTGCAAGATCCATTTGCGGTTAACCACTCTTTCTATAAATTGCTTCGACGCCGAATGCGAGATTACCGTTGCGCCCCTGCTCACCCAATAGCGCATACCCCCAATATGAGGCCAAGCCAAGTCGGTAACCACCAATACAAATTTATTGATGCCCGGAAATGTTTTTTTAATCAGCTGCTCGTCTTGTTTGGCTCTTTCTTCGTTCAAGGTGGCATCCAACAGGTAAATGGCATCGCCAATGCGGGTAAATGTTTCGGTATACATCCTGTTTTTGCTCAAATAAGTGTTTTCGCTTACTTTAATCAGCGTGGGCTGTTCTGAGCTGTACCACTCCAAGTTCACATGCTTAGGCCCTGTTGCCGGCAGGCTACTGATTTTGTTGAACAGGCTAAGCGAATCAGACATTTCGCTTTTGCCCAGCGTACGATAAAACATCGGCTCGCCGTCTTCCAGCCTAAAGGCCGAATTGGGATAAAAACTATTCTCGGTCAGCATCCAGTTGCTGTAAACCACTTCAATGTGTCGTTGCCCCCAGAGGCTATGCAGCTCATCATAGTCGAGTTTGACCGGAAAATAAGTTTTGGGATCAATAAACAATCGCTCTTCGCCAACGGTGGCTTTGCGAGCCAGTACCAAACGGTCAAAATCACGATACCGTTCGTTTTTAACCTGCTTTACCTCCGGATCGGCCAGCCAATCGAGCAGCACCATCCACACGTTCAATTTATCGTATTCAAAATGAAAAGGCCTATAGACCGTATCTCTGACAAAATAATTTTTGCCTATACCATTATACATCACCACGGGATTTTTGCCTGGCCCCATACCTACCCGGATGGTGCTTTGCTCCATGCGCTGCACATTGTGTTGGGCGCTGTACCAAACTTCGGCGTTGGTAGCCGTAGTAAAGAAAGGTGCATAGCTGCGGTCAGATTGCTCGCGCCCCAGGCTGACCTCGTTGTAGTAAAAATGGAAAACAGGCTTTTTCAAGCGATCAAGGCCCATAACCGATTTTGCTTTTTGCAAAACAGCCTGTGGCGTTTGCTGTGCGTGGGCCAACAATGGAAAAACCAGGGCCAGCAGCGCATATTTAAATGCATTGAATTTCATATCCTATCTATTTTTTGTGAAAACGTGTATACACATCAGGTGCCAATGCCGGCAGTTTTACCTTATAGCGATAGCCACTCGGAAAAACATCTTCCTCCTTCAATAATTCATGCCCTTTTTTACTGATCCAAAAAGTCTGCACATATTTGGCTCCCCTGTTTTCGCTTTCGGTACGCAGCAACCAGCAATCTACCTTTTGGCCGTCTAACGTATGGAGCAGTTCGCTGCCGGTTACGGTATAGTTTACATATTTAGGCACATCGAAACCTGCATCGTAAAAATTGATGGCGAAGGTCTTGCCCGCCGCCAAAGGCAACATTTCGAAAGTTTCGATATCCAGGTTCCAATTGAAGCATGGCTCAGTGAAATCGAGCTTGAATGCTTTTTGGGTATTTTGCGCAACCGTATCTGCGCCTTTGATGCCCATTGCGTTCCAATTAAAGGCTTTGAGCTTGCCAGCTACAGTTTCGGCATGGTATATCGGCAGAAAATCCTTGGCCCGGTTAAGCGAATAAACTTCGCGGTAGGCCGTACTGTCGCTGCCGTACCAATGTTGCCGGATGGCAAAAACATCTTCTCCATTTTTGGTTTCGCGTTTAATGTCGCGCAGCCAAAGCCAATATTTCAGGTCTTTGGGACTCTTAGGCATCTGAAAATAGACGAGGTATTGTTTGAGACCTGGTTTTAAGGCCGAGGTCAGCAAGCGCTGGTCTTTCAAGCGGATGGTATCTACTTTTTGTGCATAGGCTCCCATCAACAGGCTGCCCAGTGCAAGAAACATATTTAGGGAAATCAACTTTTTCATCATTTTGCGTTTAATTGATTACCAAATGTTGGCATCTCCATGTTTTTAATCGTATTTATTCAACCATATCGCACTTATTTTTAACCAAAGGCCTCATCTGTGCTTTTTTGGGTTTTGGTTTAAAATTGGAGGCAAATGGTTGAAGCTCCGAAGCGGC
>JBCNPG010000485.1:0-3153 GCA_039593445.1 Pedobacter sp. | reverse complement strand
GGCTTTGGCGGGAGGCAAGTAGCTGCTGTGCGGATCCAATTGGTGCAGCAAGCTATCGATAGGCAGGTGCTGCAAGCTGTCGGCATTCACCTCGTCTACATAGTTTTTGTTGATGATATGGATGATATCTTCAACTTTTTGGGCATTGTTGTCCACATAACGTTGGTTTTTCTGTACCTTAAAGCCTTGATCCTTTAAAAATTTAAAGCCCAAATACATGCCACCTATCAAGGTAACAGAATAGGTAACAGCAATAAATACATTAAAACGGGTATTCTTTTTCATTACGCGACAACGGCACAAAGTTATGAAAATTAGCGCCTTAATGAAAGAACAAAGCCCACAACATTTTAGTTTTTCGAATATTTTGCGGCAAATATTTGCAGAGGCGTAATCTTCTCTCTAAAATTGTACGGATTTACGCAAATATTTCCTGTTAATTTGAAAATTAACGAACTTTACCCTAAATGAAATCCATGAACAGAGTAACCGAACAAGAATCTAAATACCACAACATTGACCAAATGTCGGTTTTAGAGATTTTGAAAGGAATAAACAACGAAGATAAGCTCGTACCCCTTGCCGTAGAAAAAGCCCTGCCCCAAATTGAAAAACTGGCCACAGCCATAGCCGAAAGGATGCAAAAAGGCGGCCGCTTGTTTTATATTGGCGCCGGCACCAGTGGCCGTTTGGGCGTAGTTGATGCTTCTGAGTGCCCTCCTACGTTCGGCGTACCGTTCGATCAGGTGGTAGGCATCATTGCTGGTGGCGATTCGGCTATCCGCAAGGCCGTAGAGTTTGCCGAAGACGATGACAAACAGGCTTGGGTAGACCTGCAGGAATACCACATCAACGAAAAGGATTCGTTGGTTGGACTGGCTGCTTCGGGTACAACCCCTTATGTAGTGGGTGGCTTAAACACTGCCCGCCAGCACGGCATCTTAACCGGATGCATTGTTTGCAACGAAGGAGGCCCCATTGTAGCCGAATCTGATTTTCCGGTTGAAGTGGTAGTAGGCCCCGAATTTCTGACCGGCTCTACCCGCATGAAATCGGGCACGGCCCAAAAACTGGTCTTAAACATGCTCAGCACCACGGTAATGATCCGCCTGGGGCGCGTAAAAGGCAATAAAATGGTGGATATGCAGTTAACCAATCATAAGCTGGTTGACAGAGGCACGCAAATGGTCATGGATGAACTGCACATTGACCACGACCAGGCCGCCGACCTGCTGAGCAAGTACGGAAGCGTACGCAAGGCGGTTGAAGCCAATAAAAAATAATTACGGGGTTGGATTTAGGTTGGCTGTTGTTGTAAGCTAAATCGTAATCTGAAATCATCAATCTAAAATCTAAAATCTCCTATGCATGAAATAGAGCCTTTTTATTTGTGGCGCGACGATTATATCGCTGCAGAAGACGAGCGTTCGCCTTTTTTCAATACTGAATACTCCGAATTCTATTTCGACAAGCAGCTTTACAATTTCCTGATCCATCCGCAATGGGATACCTTTGGCTCGCCTACCCTATACCTCAAAGTGCTGTATGCCGATTACGAAAGAGGCTATGCCATTATCGAGATGATGGGCGAATGGAACGATACGCTGCACAACGACATCATGATGCTGAAAAGGGAAATCATCGAGCTCCTGATCCAAGAGGGCATCAACAAATTTATCCTGATTGGCGAAAACGTATTGAATTTCCATGCTTCAGACGATAGTTATTACGAAGAGTGGTTTCAGGAGGTGGAAGATGGCTGGATTGCAGGTATCAACTTCAACCAGCATGTGATCCGAGAATTCCGCGACCATGGCATCGATTATTACATCAATTTTGGTGGCGAGCTCGACGAACTGCATTGGAGAAAGCTCAAACCGCTACAGTTTTACAAAAAAGTGGACGAACTGCTGACAAAAAGATTAAATTAAAACCGTATTTTTAACACAACATATTTTTTAAACCAAAAAGATGGAACAACAAAATTATCAATATCAAGACAATTCGGTCTTCGTACAAGAGCGATCGGTTTCTAAAAAGTTCTTTGGCAACGTATTCCTTTGGATGTTTGTGGCATTGGGCGTATCTGCATTAGCAGCTTATTTCTTTGCAACTGTCCCAGGAGTTCTGGCCTATCTATTTTCACCAAACGGCAAGCTCAACGTTTTTGGCTACATCACGATATTTGCGCCTGTAGGACTTGTTTTCTTGATGGGTGCAGGAATGCAGAGACTATCTTATGGCGCGTTGATCGGCCTCTTTTTGCTGTATTCGATTTTAACAGGGGTAATGCTAAGCTTTATCTTAATGGCTTTTACTACTGGTTCTGTTTTTATCTGCTTTATAGCGGCAGCTGCAATTTTTGCAGTGATGGCCGTAATGGGCTATACCACAGATACCGATTTGAGTAAGTTTGGTCCAATTTTAATTGCCGGTGTGATCGGTATGATTATCATGAGCTTGATCAACATTTGGTTAGGCAGCTCTACCCTAGATTATATCCTAGGTTACGTTGGAGTGGCTATTTTTACCGCCTTAACCGCCTACAAAGTGCAGGAAATCAAAAGAATTGGCGAAGGGCTAGATGCAGAAGGAAATGAAATCGCTATTAGCGATTCTAAGAAATTGGCCTTAATGGGTGCTTTATCTTTATACATCACCTTTATCAACTTGTTCATTTCTCTGTTGCGCATTTTTGGCAGCAGAAGATAAAACCATCGGTTGAAGTGTTACGATAGCCAATCTAAAATCGTAAACCTACACCGTAAATTCAGTATAATATATCGAAGGCCGTGCACATTTGCATGGCCTTTGTAATTTTATTTGGTTTAAGCGCGATATTTTTGGAATTGATGTTGCATTGTTGCATTTTTGTATCGCTTATTAAGAAAGATGGAGGGATTAGACCCTGCGAAGTCTTAGCAACCTGTGCTAACAAGGTGCTAAATTCTATCCTGAGCAGTCAGGAAAAGATAAGTTAAAGTCAACCCATAGCCCGACTTTTCGAGATAAGCCTACATAGATATAAGTATAGCGTATTGCGTAAAGCGATGCATGGCTATTAACGCTATACGCTTATCTCAATACGCCATACTAGATGAACATTAGAGAAGAATTAGAGAAGCGAATTTTAATTATAGATGGTGCCATGGG
>JBCNPG010000484.1:0-3158 GCA_039593445.1 Pedobacter sp. | reverse complement strand
TTTACATTTTGTTTGTTCACAAAAACATAGGCGCCATCTTGCGTGCCTACCAACACCGTATCCCTGCCCAGTTCGAGTAGGCTATTGCCTGGCAGCTTTGAAATTCTATTGAGTTTTTTGGTCGCTTCATCAAAGGTAAGGACACCGCGGTTGGTGGTCATCCAAATTTCATTGTTGCTGGTTTCTAGAATAGATTGATAGGAAATGGGCGAGCTGCTTTTTGCATCTATCCTTTTGACCAGCTTATCGGTTGCCAGCCATAATCCTCCTTCGCCAGAACCGATCCAGACCCGCTTTTTGCTGTCGCGACGGAGGAAATTGATATGGTAAGATTCGTTATCGGCAAAGGGTATTTTAATGTTCCTGATTTTTTGGCCGGAGCGGTATTCGTAAAGGCCGTCGTAGGCACCCATCCATATTGTTCCGGGATTGGGACCATAACTAACGGCCATGACCAGCTTATTGTGCAAGCCTTGGCTTTCGTCAAATATTACATAATTGTTGTTGTTGAATTTAAAGAGCCCCGCTCCGTATGTGCCTAGCCAAATATTGTTTTCTATGTCTTTGAATATTTTGCTTACCGCATTGTCGGTAAAGCCATTTTGGGCGGTAAAATGGATAATCCTTCCTTTTTTAAGCAGGTAGGCGCCTTTATCGGCACCAATCCATATGGCCCCGCTATCGTCTTGGCCAATGCACATCGGCCTGCTGTCTATGGCCTGGAATTCCTTGCTTAACTGGCCGTTTTCTACCGCAAACACACCTTTGGTAGAGACTATCCAAAGTTTGTTGCGATTATGGTTGTCTAGCAGGATATCAGATATTTCCAGGTCGGGTAATAATCCGTTTTTAATAGGCAAGTTTTTCCAAACATTGTTTTCCAGGTAATAAATTCCCTTGTTGTATACGGCAGCCCACAACCTTCCCACCTGATCGGCGTAGATGGAGCTTATATACTCCATACTGTCTTTGGTAATATTGATGTATTCCTCCTGTTCTTTTCCAACCCTGTACAGCGATCGCTTTCGAAGCGCATAAATGTCGCCGTTTTTAGTGGCGACCAATTTTCTTGTCCAATAAGAAGATGCGCCGCGCTTCACAAAATGCTGCCCATCATAGGTGGTTAGGGGTCCTGATGAGCCGATCCAGATTTTGTTGTTTTTGTCTATGGCCAGCGCAACGTTGTAATTGCTGGTCAGGCCATTGGTTCTGCTGTAATTGGTGAATTGACGGCCGTTAAAGGAGCCTAATCCTCCCAAAGTGGCTAACCAAAGCTTCCGCTTTTGGTCTTGTGCGATGGCCATCACCTGCGATTGGATGAGGCCCCTGTCTATATCATATTGTTCAAAATAATATCGCTGTGCGACAGATTTGTAACCATAAATTAATAGCAATAGGAAAATGAAGAATACTTTTTTGTAGCTCAAGGTATTAGAGATAAGATGCCTAACCTAAAGTAAATATATTTAACTGTAGAGAATTAAAAAATACCCCCTCAAGCGGGATTTTATCCTTAGGCCCCAAAATACCCCCTGAGGGGTGAAAAGGGCACATTATTGTTCAGGTAAATTTGCTTAACACCAAAAAACCTAACGAGTCATGAGCACTAAAAGGATCAGAATCTCCAAGAACGAAATCGTAAACGAATTCTCCATCAACTCCTCCTATACAGGTACCAGTACCAAATATATCATCAGCTTGGTCAACAATGGCGCGGTCAAGTATCATGTGGGCAAAAGAGAGCTCACCCTGTTTCCGCAGAGCTTTATATTTTTGAACGAAGGCACACAGTACACCAGCCAAATCAATTCGAAAGAAACCACCAATAGATTTTCGGTCTTGCTAGACCCTGCTTTTGTTTGCGATTATGAATATTCTGTTGCCAACAAAAGCCATACCTTGCTCGATTGTCCGGCTTACAGAGACAGCAAGCCTGTTTTTTTGGAAGCGATTTACCCTTTGCAGGGAGAGATGGCCACGGTTTTGGGCCTGCTTAAAAATAGCATGGAAAGCGGACAGCCCAACGAACTGGCCATGGGCGAATACCTGAACCATTGTTTGGAAAGCTATTATAGGTTTTATCGCGCCGAAGTAACCAATAGGGCCGAAGCCTTGAATTTTTTGAACAAATCAACCCGTACCGAAATTTTGAAGCGCCTTTCTATCGCCAAGGATTTCATCAACAGCAACTACAACAAGAACATTAGCCTGAACGATATTGCCCTGGCTTCGTGCCTATCGGTTAACCATTTGCTGCGCACCTTTAAGCAGGCCTACCAACAGTCGCCTCACCAGTTTCTTACCCAGGTTAGGCTAAGGCAGGCCAAATATTATTTAAAACATACCGATTACCAGGTAAGCGAGATCGTAGACATCGTAGGCTTTGAGTGCCAGAGCTCCTTTACCCGTTTGTTTAGGAATTCGTTTCAGGTTACACCCAAAAAATACAGATAATATCAATAATACACCACAAAAACTCACGCAATGAAAAAAAGAATGTTTACGTATTTGGCTTTACTATGTATTGCCTTTACAACTGCTAATGCTACCGAAGTTAAACCCGCCAAAAAAGTGAATATGGCCAGGCCAAGCGCTGTTATCGATGCTTTTATGGAGGCACAGGTAAAAGGCGATGTGACTTTGTTTGACCAGGTACTGGACAACGACCTCGTGATGAAGGTAAATAGGCCCGGCAGCATCAATTTCCATAACAAGCAAAATATCATGACCTATTACGGAACAAATGCAGATGTGCTGCAAGGTTGCCGTCCGAATTACGAGATCCTGTCGAGCACCAATACCGCTATCCTGACAAGGGTAGATTTTAGGTTCGCCACTTTTGTGCAGCAAAATTTCATCGCTTTGCAGAAAGATGCTTCGGGCGAGTGGAAAATTACCCAATTGAACAGATTTGACAAGGCCGTTTAAGTTGGAATGGGTGATTTTCGCCTAACTAGCTTAAAAAAGGCACCCTATCTTTGAGCTTAGGAAACCCAATATAAGTTTGGATGAATTTAAGATTTGGGTTAGTTAATAGTAGGAGTCATCCGTTTACGGATGACTTTTTTTATGGCTATAATTTTGGTTGCTGGGCGAGATTGGCCGGCAAGTATTGTGGCCTAAGGCCTTTCATGGTCGACTGAAAAACATGGAAGCAC
>JBCNPG010000483.1:0-3162 GCA_039593445.1 Pedobacter sp. | reverse complement strand
TGAACGGCAGCTACTTCAAAGAAAACCAAAACTATTTTTACAGCAACAGCAGCGGTTTTACAGATTACGCCAGTTATGGTTTGGAAACGGCCAAGGTGAACCTGTTATGGTTCAGGAAATCGAAAATTTATGGTTATGGAACTACAGTTAACTTTCAAAGCCAGACCGGAAAAGACTTTAACCTCACCTATCTAGCCAACAATTATATCTTTAACGGCAATCACATAACGGCCAAACTGTTTGTCAACAAATATATGGCAACGAATACCCATAGCTTTTATTTGGCTGGCCAGCAACATAGCGAAGAGAGAACTGATGGCATCAGCGGCAACAATGTGTACTACAACAACCTGCTCATCTCTTTGGGCTACGGACTGAACCACAGCTTTGCCAAGCATACCTATTTGGCTGTTAACCTGGCAGGTTCTTATCAGCTGCCATTGGCTAGCGAATTCAAGGTTGTGCAACAGCCGGGCTATTTTACCCAAAACGTAATCAATCGCGATTATATTTTCAACACCGCAACATCTCTTGGTGGCGAACTCAAAATGACTTATGGATTTCCCATTTTCAGTACCATGAGATCGGCCATTGCCATCAATACCTTTTACCTCCGCAAACTTGAAGAAAAAACGATTGAAAGTGCCTACTCAAGTCTGCCCGGAAAAGACCGTTTTGCCACAAATATTAGCTTAAATCTGTATTTTTAATGCCATGAAGAAGATTTTGTTTGGATTAAGTGTTACGTTCGCTTTTTTGCTGTTCCTTTCGTTCAGGTCTACCGAATTTAGAGTTGGCGATGATATACCTGTCGATTCGCTCAGGAAAATCTATGCTAAACCACCCAGCCAGTGGCCAAAGCCGAATGTTGATTCTGGTGTAAAATATACCGAATTGGGCATTTTGCCTCCTTCGCCGATCAACCTCAAAAACGATTCGATCAAAAAAATCGTCGATTTGGGGAGGATGCTGTTCTTTGATCCCCGCCTTTCCCAATCTAACCAGATTTCATGCTCGAGTTGCCATGTGCCCGACCTGAACTGGGCTGATGGACGAGAAGTGTCGATTGGTCACGATCATGCACCCAACACCCGAAATGCGCCATCGCTGGAAAATGTTTGGTTTTACAAGCGCTTGTTTTGGGACGGTCGCGCCAACAGCCTGGAAGAACAGGCTGAAAGTCCGCTTACCTCTAAAATAGAAATGCATCAGGATATGAAGGTATTGCCTAAAAAGCTGAAGCAGATCAAAGGTTACAGAACCTTGTTTACGGCAGCATTTGGTGATGACAAGATCAATACCGAACGTATTTTTAAAAGCTTGGCAGATTTTCAGCGGACCATCGTCAGCAGGAAGTCTGATTTCGACAGGTTTTTAGAGGGCAACAAAAATAGCCTGACCGATCAGCAATTGGTGGGTCTGCATCTTTTCAGGACTAAGGCGCGCTGCATGAACTGCCACAACGGACCTCTATTTACCGATAACGAGTTCCACAACGTGGGCCTCACCTATTATGGACGCAAATACGAGGACTTGGGCTTGTACAATGTGACCAAAAGGCCCGAAGACGTTGGTAAATTCAAAACCCCGAGCCTGCGCAATGTCATGCGTACCGGGCCATGGTTCCATAACGGTCTCTTTGGCGATATGGATGGTATTTTAAACATGTACAACGTGGGCATGCCTGTGCAAAGGGTAAAACCGGAGCAGGAAAACGACCCGCTATTGCCTAAAAACGACAAGCTATTGCGTGGCTTAAGGCTCAGCAAGGGCGAAAGAGATGCCGTGGTTGCTTTTCTGCAGGCGATTACCACAGCTCCTTGGAAAGACAGGCAACCTGAACTGCCCAAATAATTCTGAATTTTAATTTGTTGGCAAATACAAGAATTACACTATATTTAGTCGCAAATTTTAAAAAGCGACCTCGATGAAAAAGCGTGTGCTGGTTATAGAAAACGACAAAGATATTCTTGAAATGATTTCCCTGGTATTGGAAGAAGCGGGTTATGAGGCCAGCTTGCATACCACCGAACGAAACATATTCGAACACATTACTGCATTTGGCCCAGATGCCATTTTGCTGGATATTGTAAAACCCACGTTAGAAGGTACGGAGCTTTGCCGACAGCTTAAGGAAGCCGAACAAACCACTCATATACCGGTTATTGTGCTTTCTACACATCCCCAAGCTCAAAAAGTGAAAGAAATTTGTGCAGACGAGGTTGTACCAAAGCCATTCGATATAGACGCTTTGCTCGAAATATTGGAAGAACAGCTGGCAAGCAACAACTAGGCTAAACCTGTTGATCGCGGTGCTTTTCTGGCTTTATTTCGCGTTCGTTAAGTTCCTGTTCTAAATCCTTTTGGTCTTTTCTATTGCGTTTCACAATGAAATAAACAAAAGCGAGTACAGCAACAATAACAATCGCAATGACTACAAGGTTGATTTTCATATGAACTTGTACAGGATTAATGGACCTGTATTAATTATTAAGTAAAAATAAGGGCGAATTGTTTACTTAAAGTTAAGCGAAGGTTATGTTAGCTAGAGGTCGAATAAGGAAGTCTGGTAGCCAGCTGCATTATTTTTGGTTCTGGCCTCGCCAAAATTGGAAAAGCCCACCCCAATGAGCCTTACTTTCTTGCCACCGAAATCAACTTGTTCCAAAAGGCTTCTGGCAATTTCCAGCACCTGTTCCAATTCTAAAATTGGCGTAGCAAGAGAGGTGCTACGGGTAATTTGCTTAAAATCGCCGAATTTGATCTTCAGGGTCAGCGTACGGCCAAATACCTGATGGTTTTGCAGCCTTTTATAAGCCGACCTGGCAATTTTGTCCAGCCATTCATTAAGTTCTTCGCCTTTATCCAGATCATAAGAAAAGGTATCTTCGGCACTGATCGATTTGATATCCTGATGTGGCTGTACGGGCCTGTTGTCAATGCCCCGCACAATGTGATAAAAGAACTTGCCGGTTTTGCCAAACAGCTGTACCATGCGCTGTTCGCCCAGTTGTTTAAGGTCTAGTCCGGTATGCAAGCCTTGGCGCTTCATTTTCTCGGCAGTGACCTTGCCCACGCCAAAAAACTTCTCGACGGGCAGGCGCTCTACAAACTTTTCGATTTTGGATGGCCCGATAAAAGTCAAGCCATCGGGCTTGTTCA
>JBCNPG010000482.1:0-3169 GCA_039593445.1 Pedobacter sp. | reverse complement strand
TCACTAAATTGTTGCATATATTCCTGAAGCAGCTGTAGCCAATAGCTATAGTTCTTACTTAGCAACATGACCGGCCAATCGCTTCCAAACATTAACCTATCTGTACCAAAACTCTCAAATACCACATCTAAACATTTAAATATTAATTGTTTATCTGGGTTAATCCAATCGCCTTCGGTCAGCAAACCCGAAAGTTTGCAACACAGATGTGGCGCTTGGGCAATGGTTTTAAGCTGTGCAGTCCAAACTTCAATTTCCTTGCTGTTGAGGTCGGGTTTGGCACAATGGTCCATAACCAGCGCCTGCTCGCCAAGCTGGTCTACAAATTGAATGGCATCTGGCAATTGATGGTGCTTAACCAGGATATCATAAGTATAACCAAAGCTTTTTAGGGCTTTTACCCCGCTTATAAAATCGGGTTGCAACAAGAAGCCATCGTTTTCGGCCTGTACAATATGTCGCCAACCTTTAATCAGCGGTTCTTTTGCGTAAAACGAAAGCTTTTCTTCAATTACCTTCGATTGGAGGTCTATCCAACCGACTACTCCTTTAATGATAGGATTATGCCTGGCCAGATCGACCAAAAAAGCGGTTTCCTTTTCGCTTTGATCGGCTTGTACGGCTACACAGCCATCAATACCGTTTTCGGTTTGCAGTTCGCTATAAGCTGCCGGAAAAAAATCATGGCGCAACACAGCCATTTCCTCATTGATCCATGCATCTCTTACAGGATCGAACTGCCAAAAATGAACATGCGAATCAATCATTACAAACTGAAAATCTTATCCATCAACAACCATTTTTCACCAGGCTTGGCAAATGGCAGGGCCTGTTGGTATTTCCACATCAAGGTTTCCCACTCCTGTACCTTGGCATTTTCGGCATCGGCTTTGCCTTTGGCTTCAAAGCTAAAGCTATCATTAACCTCCATGATCATAAATAACCTATTTTCAATGCGATAAATTTCCATAGCTGTAATACCAGAGTCTTTGATACTGGCTATGATCTCAGGCCAAACCGCTTGATGGTAATCTTCGTAAGCCTTGATCATTTCCTGGTCGTTGACGAGGTCTAATGCCAAACAATATCTTTTCATCTTATCTAATTTTGAGAGGAATGCCCCCTCCGTTTATTCTCCGTAAGCCCTAGCGGTCTGTTTGCTCGATCCCAATCCATCAATTCCCAGTTCCACCACATCGCCTGGCTTGAGGTACCAAGGTTCTGGTTTTTGGCCCAATCCAACTCCTGCAGGTGTTCCGGTGGTAATGACATCGCCAGGCAACAAAGTCATGAATTGGCTGATGTACGACACCAAAAACGGCACATTGAAAATGAGGTTCGACGTATTTCCATCCTGCAGAATTTTGCCATTGACCGTAAGCCATAGCCTCAATTGGTGTACATCGGCAATTTCGTCTTTGGTAGCCATAAAAGGGCCTAGCGGCGCAAAAGTATCGCAACCTTTGCCTTTGGCCCACTGCCCATTGCGCTCCAATTGAAACTCTCTTTCGCTGTAATCGTTGTGCAGGCAGTAGCCGGCAATATAATCCTCGGCTTCTTCCTCGCTTACATACGATGCTTTTTTGCCGATAACAATAGCCAATTCTACCTCCCAATCGGTTTTTACACTGTTTTTAGGAATAACCAAATCATCATTTGGGCCTACAATTGCCGTGGTTGATTTAAAGAACAGAATAGGTTCTTTCGGAATCGGCGCATTGGTTTCGTTAGCATGGTCTAAATAGTTAAGCCCAACACAAAGCAGCTTAGAAGGTCTGGCCACCGGCGATCCCAAACGTACCTGGGGATCGATTTTTTTGAGGTCGGCATCTTTTATGGCATTCTCGAGTTTCTCAAGGCCGTTTTTTGCAAAAAAGATTTCATCGTAGTCGGGTACGATAGCTGATACGTCAAAATATTCGCCATTAAGGATTATTCCTGGTTTTTCTTCTCCAATTTCTCCAAATCTGATCAGTTTCATGCTTGTTCTGTTATAGTTCTAGTTTGATAATTGTGTCTATTGCTGTCGGATCTTTCTTCACCAACAAATGCAGTCCATCAGATTCCAATTTATATCCTACTTTCTTGCCGTCATCAAAAAAGGTTGCGCTTTTCAGCTTTTGGTCAAAACCCGGAATAACGACTTGGTCGCTGCCACTATCATTTAGGATATGGATATAGATCGTTTTGCCTTTTCTGGTGGCCAGTCCCCATTTTTGGGGCTTAATTACATTGCCTGTGGTGCCATAAATGGTTTCGCCGTATTTGGCCATCCATTTTCCGGTCGCCTCGAGGGTGTCTACAAATTCTTCCTGTATTTTTCCGTTTGGCATCGGCCCTACGTTAAGCAACAGATTGGCATTCCTCCCTGCTGCGCCTACCAAAAGGTGTACCACCTGCTTTTCTGATTTGTATTTGCTGTCGGTGATATTGAAGCCCCAGGAATCGTTCATGGTTTCACAGGTTTCGACAGGCAACTGGTCTGAAGGTTCCTGAAAACTCAATCCAGCCTTGTTTTCGCCCGGCAGGTCTTTTTCGAACATCTGAAAATCTTCGCCCGGAAATGGACTCAAGTGATGGTTATTGCCGATCAATGCCCACGGCTGCAACTTATGGATGAGGCCATATATTTCGTCGTATTTCCAATCAATCCTCGATGACCTGTCTTTTTCTCCCTCTGGAGCGGTTTGATCCCAATGGCCATCGAACCAGATCCCGGCAATTTTGCCATAATTGGTCAACAATTCGGTCAATTGGTTTTTCATGAACTGCAGGTAGGAAGCATAGTCGCCTTTTTTGCCGATCCTTCCAGTTTTTTGTCCTGTTTTACCCGTTTCGTGCGGATAATCTTCCCTGCGCCAATCTAACAGCGAATAGTACAGAAAAAGTTTGATATCTTGTTTGTGGCACTCGTCGGCAATCATTTTTACAATGTCTTTTTTGTAGGGCGTATTCATGATGTTAAAGTCTGAATACTTGGTATCCCACATACTAAAACCATCATGGTGGCGCGTAATGAGCGTAATATATTTCATGCCCGCTCTTTTGGCCAAGCTTACATATTCCTTGGCATCAAATGCCGTCGGATTAAAAAAATCCTTTAAACGGGTATAATCCTTTACCTTGATATTGCGGTTGTTCATTACCCATTCTCCACTGCCTGGAATAC
>JBCNPG010000481.1:0-3187 GCA_039593445.1 Pedobacter sp. | reverse complement strand
GCCAAGGTCTAGATCAACAACAGACACAACATTTTAACCAATTGGTAGATGCGCTTTGCGCCAATGGGATGACCCTCATTTATGTAGGCCATTTCGAATCGCAACTGCCCAGCTGCCTAACCTATCGGCTTCAGCTCAACCATGGCGAAGTCGTCAAAAACACAAAAACTTACGAAACACAAAAAGAATTAGCATAATGGAGAAACATATTTTAGTTATTCCGGGTGATGGAATTGGACCAGAAGTAACCCAATGGGGAAAAGCAGTATTGCAACACATTGCAAGCACCTACGGCCACAATTTTACCTTCGATGAAGCATTAATGGGCCACGTTGCCATCGAAGCAACAGGAAACCCTTTGCCAGACGAAACCCTCGAAAAAGCTAAAAAGAGCGATGCCATCCTCTTTGGAGCGGTTGGCCATGCCAAATATGACAATGACCCCTCGTTAAAAGTACGCCCCGAACAAGGCCTGCTCAAAATCAGGAAGGAACTTGGCCTGTACGCCAACCTGCGTCCTATTTTATTGTTCGACGAGTTGCTGCACGCCTCGAGCATTAAACCCGCCATCTTAAAAGGAACCGATATTCTGTTCTTCAGGGAACTGACCGGCGATGTATACTTTGGTGAAAAATCGCGCTCTGAGGACCGCCAAACGGCTTCCGACCTGATGATCTACCATAAATACGAAGTAGAACGCATTGCCCATAAAGCCTACGAAGCGGCTCGCCTGCGCAACAAGAAACTATGTTCGGTTGATAAGGCCAATGTACTCGAAAGTTCACGCTTGTGGCGCGAAACCGTTCAGGAAGTGGCCAAGCAATACCCTGACGTGCAAACCGAGCACATGTTTATAGACAATGCTGCCATGCAATTGATCAAAGACCCAAAACAGTTCGATGTGGTATTAACCGCTAACCTGTTTGGTGATATCTTAACCGACGAAGCTTCTCAAATTGCCGGATCTATGGGCATGCTGGCTTCGGCTTCCGTTGGCGACGGCACCGGTTTCTTCGAACCTATCCACGGCTCGGCACACGATATCACCGGTAAGGATTTGGCAAACCCATTGGCCTCTATCCTATCGGCTGCCCTGATGCTTGAAATCAGCTTCGGATTGAAGGAAGAAGCCAAAAAGATTGTCGACACGGTTGACAAAGTGCTCAAAGAAGGTTTCAGAACCAACGATATTGCTGATGCAGGCACCAACAGGTATAAAGTACTAGGCACCCAGGAAATGGGCAAACTGGTATTGAAATTTTTATCCAATCATTAACCTTAAACCCTAAGACGATGCTACACGACCCTAACAAAGTTTATATTTTTGACACTACCCTACGCGATGGTGAACAGGTTCCTGGATGCCAGCTAGATACCAACCAAAAAATTGATATCGCCAAATCGCTCGAACGTTTGGGAGTAGACGTGATTGAAGCTGGTTTCCCGGTATCGAGTCCCGGCGACTTTAACAGCGTGATCGAATTATCGAAAGCCGTAAACGACCCCATTATTTGTGCTTTAACCAGGGCCAACAAAAACGACATTGATGTAGCAGCCGATGCTTTGCGCTATGCCAAAAGGCCACGCATCCACACGGGTATCGGTGCTTCCGACATGCACATCAAAACCAAGTTTAACAGTACCCGTGAAGAGATCTTGGCCCGTGGCGTAGAAGCCGTAAAGTATGCCAAGAAATATGTAGAAGACGTAGAATTTTATGCTGAAGATGCAGGCAGGGCCGATATCGAATTTTTGGCCAAGATGATCGAAGCCGTCATTGCTGCTGGTGCAACGGTGGTTAACATTCCAGACACCAATGGCTATTGCCTACCCGATCAATACGGCTCTAAAATCCTTTACCTCAAAGAAAACGTAAAAAACATCGATAAAGCCATCATTTCGGTTCACTGCCACAACGATTTGGGCTTGGCAACGGCCAACTCGATTGCCGGTCTGCAAAACGGGGCGCGTCAGGTAGAATGTACCATCAACGGCATCGGCGAACGCGCCGGTAATACCTCTATGGAGGAAGTGGTGATGATCCTAAAGACCCACAAGAGCCTTAACCTGCACACGCAGATCAATACCCAGGGCTTTTACGACATCAGCCGACATGTGAGCCAACAAATGCATATGCCGGTACAACCCAACAAAGCCATTGTGGGCGGCAATGCCTTCTCGCATAGTTCGGGCATCCATCAAGATGGTTTCCTCAAAAACCGCGAGAACTACGAAATCATCAAGCCAGAAGACGTTGGTTTCCCTTCAGCGGCTATTGTTTTGACGGCAAGAAGCGGCAGACATGCTTTAAAACACCATTTGGACCGCTTGGGCCACAATTTAGAAAAAGCACATCTGGATATCGTTTACCAACAGTTTTTAATCCTGGCCGATAGCAAGCAAGGTATAGACGACCACGATTTGAACCAATTGGTGGCTTTGCACTTGGCTTAGGAACTGTCAGACATACACTTGCGAGGTTCTAAAAATTTCGCAAGTGTCTTCACTAATCAGCCAATAAACAAATCAACGAATGGGGCAGCACGACCAAAGTTCATGTCGTTTGTTTTGGTAATAGCAATGGGTGCGATGATAGTCGCTGATACGTTTGCGGTAGCTGAGGCTTGCCCATATGTGATTTTGCTAAAACCTAACAACAGGAATGTGGCGGCGAAGAGTAATGATACTTTTCTCATAATTCAGATTTTATAAGTGAATGAACTAGACTTTGGTCATGTATGACATGGCCATTTCAAAAACTTTTTTCATCTGGATTTATGAATAACAAACCGAACAGGCCGGCAGTGGACCTGAGAAGGGTGGGGTAAAGGCAGTATTATTTATTGCATTCCTAATTAACTGCATATTACAGATATTTTTGGAATTGTACAATTAATAGTTTTGCTTAATGTACTTCAGATAGGCTCTTGAAATCAATAATTTAGTACACATATTTTAGATTTAATTAATCAGCGCTACAGAGTTTTATAAACTGATGGACTGCTACTGATTATTTGCTTGCAGGCAAAATATATTGGAATTGCTTGATTCTTTCGATGACCCGCGGGTATAACAGGATTTGCTTACCTAACTCATCATAATCCTTCTTTTCATAATTTAAATCAGACGAATCCACTCGATTACACATACCAGATTAACCGCATGAAGAATATTTCTTTAATATGGC
>JBCNPG010000480.1:0-3200 GCA_039593445.1 Pedobacter sp. | reverse complement strand
TTTACAAATATTTTAAGCTTTGTAAAAATATAGAACAAAATAAAAAAATCAACCCTAGTAAGGTTGATTTTTCGTATCGATTGCTAAGACGTATCTACTTTGTTTTGAAAGCCACCGGAAACGGTTGGAGCGCATAGCCTTTCGCCGATTTAAAGCTTCTTCCCGTAATTACAAAATCATAATTGGTTCCGGCTTTCAGGTCAACCTGCATGGTAATGCTATAGCCATCGGGGGCAAATCCGACAACTTTGGTGATCGGAAAATGGTCATTTCCCAACTTGCCCAAATCAATGGAATAGCCCTTGGTGCTCATCGGTTCAGAAAAAACGATACGGATCTGTTTGAGTGCCGGGTCTACATTTTGGTCGCCATTGGCAAAAGGCTCTATCCTGACTACTTTAGGTTGCTTGGCTTCATACTTCTTGATCAAGGCTGCTTCGTCAAAGCCTTCGGGATAATAATTGGAACGCCTCAAAAAAGCAGCAACCAAGGCTGGCTCGTCATAATTAAGCTCGATGATTTCCTTAATGGCTTTTTTCTTGTCTTTGGCCTGTTGATAATAGCTTTTGCAGATGGCATAGCCCATGTAATAGCCCAAATCGGCCACCTTGACGTTGGCGCCATTGTATAGCCAGCTTTCGGTAGCTGGGGTAAACATTTCTTCCTTAAACTGTTTTTTCAAAGAATCTTCATGCGCCCTGCCATATGTTGCATAGCTACCATCCAACAACTTGTCCATCACCAATTCGGTAATGAAATCGCAGGCCCCTTCTTTAATGCTTTGAGCCAAAAGGTTGGGGGTATAGCCACTTTGTTGGGTATGCACATATTCGTGAACATTCAAGCGAACAAGGTTGGCTTCGGAACTGCCTTTAAAAACATTGCGCAGCCAATCGTTAGGGAATTCGGATGCATCTGTTTTGGAATTCCCTGTGGCAATTTCGGTACCTACCAGCACCATGCCCTCACCTACCGTTCCGCCAGAGCGCAAACCGCCAATCGTAAAATACATTTTGGCATCACGAAGCTCTGGATAGAGTTTTTTAAACTTTTCAATGCTTTTTTCAATTTCCTTTCCCTTGCTTTTTACGGCTAGGGTATTGGGACGGATGGAATTCCAAAACTTGGGATAACGGCGGATGAGCGATACATAAAGCGGTGCACTATAGCCCCTGGCCTTCATAAAGGCCTTGAGCCCTTCGGTTCCCTTATCGATGTATAGGCTTTGAACATAATTTACCTGTTTAACGCTATCTGTAGTGGTACGCACGCTATCAAAAGCGTTCCAAAAATTGTCGATGTCGATCGTAAAAACTTTTTGCTGGGCCTTTGCCTTGCTGCACAGCGCCGGGGCAAAAGCCACAAGGAGCATGAAAATAACCGGTTTAAATTTCATAAAAGGTTTGTCTTTTTCAAAAGACACCGCTCAGCTGCGCATCGTTGCACCTGATTTAATTTTTTTAATTCTTTCGAGGAGGTGGGCTGATCGGTTTACACCTATTCCACGCTTCTTGAGCAGATTTGGCAAGGCGCCAAACTGTCAAAACCCAGTTAAAATGGCCAAATTGATAAAGCTAAAGCACAATTACAGAAAAACTTAACGAATTATTTACACTTATTTGTTTATTAGCTAACTTGCGCTAGTTTTGGTAACCAAAACCTTACTTTTCCCTAAGTTTAACATTAAGAAATTAGTTGATAAAGTAGAAATCTAGCGGTTGTGTGATGGTGTCCTATGATTCCCCTTCTGATAGCGAATTGATCCAGTTACTGAAAAGTGACGACGGAATAGCTTATACCATTATCTACAATAAATACTTCGACAGCTTGTATATCCATGCCTACCAGAAACTGCGCAACAAAGAAGAAGCCCAAGATGTAGTGCACGAGCTTTTTGCCAATTTGTGGAATAAGCGCAGCACATTGGCCATCGATTCAAATTTAACCGCCTACCTCTATGCGGCTGTCAGGAACAAGGTACTTGATTTCATCGCGCATCAGCAGGTCGAATCGAAATACATTTCTTCTTTGCAAAGCTATATCGATCATGGCCATTGCATGACCGACCATCGTGTTCGCGAAAAACAATTGGCGAAGCTGATCGACAATGGCATTTCGGCCCTGCCCGAAAAAATGAAGGCCGTTTTCGAATTGAGCAGAAAACAAAAATTAAGTCATAAGGAAATTGCTTCGCAGTTAAACCTATCGGAGCAAACCGTTAAAAAGCAGATAAACAATGCATTAAAGATATTGAGAGTGAAGTTGGGAACGATGCTTTTTATTGCTGTGTAAAGATTATTTTATTTTTTTGTAATTTCTTCTACCCCCAAGCTTAACCCTTGCCGTCTTATTATGCAAAAGAGAGATTCTTTAAAACATGCAAAAAATAGACGCAAAAACATTACTTCAAAAATATAAGGCCAACCAGTGTACAGCAGAAGAACTCGCTTTGCTGGAAAGCTGGTATGTGACCGATGAGCCAGAACCGATTGAATTAACGCCCGAAGAGCTTCAGGAGGCGAAAGCGAGTACCTGGCAACAGCTGCCCATCCATCAAAAGAAGGTGGTACGCCTGCACTGGCCATATTCAAAAATAGCAGCCGTGGCCGCCATCTTCGCTGTTTTATTCTTCGGAACCTATTTCCTCATCAACCGTAGCCAGCCTCAAAGCCCAACTAAAAGCGAGTTGGCTGTTGCTAAAATCGTACCTGGAGGCAAAAAAGCGATCCTAACTTTGGGCAATGGCACTTCGATCATTTTGTCTAATGCCAAACATGGCAAATTGGCCGACCAAAACGATGTGGATATTTTTAAAACCGAAGACGATGCCTTGGTCTATAACGGCCAGCAAGGCAGCAATCCGAGCGCAAACGACATCAATACGCTTACCATCCCGAGCGGTGGCTATTACAGCCTCACCTTGGCCGACGGCACAAAGGTTTGGCTAAACTCGGAGTCCTCGCTAACCTACCCTACTGCATTTAATGGTAAGGAAAGGATAGTCAAACTGAGTGGTGAGGGTTATTTTGAAGTTGCACATCGCCAAAACCAGGCCTTCAAGGTAATGGCCAATAACCAAACCGTTGAAGTTTTGGGCACCCATTTCAACATCAATGCCTATGCCAACGAAAAAGCTACAGTGACCACTTTATTACAGGGTCGTGTTAAGGTAAGCACCAGCGGTGGCGCTAGCAGGATGC
>JBCNPG010000048.1:0-10784 GCA_039593445.1 Pedobacter sp. | reverse complement strand
CGCATTTACATGAACCTTTCGGTTTGGTACCGTCTTTCAGACCAAACCCGTTTTGGCCTGTACATTTCGGTAGCTGGTGCCGTCATCACCATCGTACTCAACTTTGTGTTGATTCCGAGGTTCAGCTACATGGGTTCGGCTTGGACCAGCATGTTGGCCTATTTTGTCATGATGGTCCTGTCGTACGTGCTGGGACAGAAATATTACCCTATACCCTATAACCTGAAAAAGATCACGGCTTACCTGCTGATTTCTACAGCAATTGTATTCTCGTCGTTTTTCATCTTTCACCGCAACATTTATATCGGCAACGCCATGCTCATCGTTTTTGTTGCGGGTATTTTTTATGTAGAGAAAGACGGCTTAATGAAAATCCTAAAAAAAGGCTAGTCCATGTTAAACATCAAGATCATCAATCATTCTACGCATCCTTTGCCCGCCTATGAGACCGAGCATGCTGCGGGTATGGATTTGAGAGCTTTCATTAATGAAGCCATCACCATTAAACCTTTGCAGCGTATTTTAATTCCAACAGGTTTACACATTGAGTTGCCGGTGGGCTACGAAGCACAGATCAGACCCAGAAGCGGATTGGCCTTTAAGCATGGCATTGGCATTGTCAACTCGCCGGGAACCATAGATGCCGATTACCGTGGAGAGATCAAGGTACTGCTGGTTAATCTTTCTGACACCGATTTTGTGGTGAACGATGGCGAAAGGATTGCACAGATGGTAGTAGCCAAGCACGAAACCGTTAACTGGAAACTGGCCACCGAACTGGGCGATACCCTGCGGGGTACCGGTGGCTACGGCCATACGGGAAAATAATTAATGATTGGATGAAGGAATTTTGAAGTCCAGAATGGAAAGGTTAAACCCACTCGATCATTCAAAATCCACGCATTCAAAACTAAATTGGTATGAAAGTTAAACTTGTTTTGGGATTTGTTTTGGCCTTGTGCGCACTTTCGAGGGCGCAAGAGCCCGTAACGCTTCCATCGCGCGAAAACAACGCCATTAAGGAGCTGTTTTTTGCCGGACTTAAAGAAAAGATGGCCGAAAACTATGCCAATGCCAATGTGAGTTTCAGTAAGGTGGTAGCCATGGATGCCAAGAACCATGCGGCCTATTTCGAGCTCGCTTCGCTCAACCTTCGCCAAAATAAGCTTTTGGATGCTGAAGTTGCCATTAAAAAAGCCATAGCACTTAACCCCGGAAATGTTTGGTACCTGAAGCTGCAAGCCGAAATCTACAAGCGAAATGGCAATATGGAAGCCCTGATTCCTGTGCTCGACCAACTGGTGAAGCTTGCGCCAGAAACCGAAGAATATTATTTTGACAAGGCCAGTGCATTGGCCATTGCCGGAAAAACAGAGGAGGCACAAAAAGCCTACGATGCCGTAGAAAAGAAGTTTGGTTCTTCCAAAGAGCTTACCCTTGCCAAGCAACGGATTGCCGTGCAGGGCAAAACCCCGGCTACCGACGAAACCTTGAACAAGATGATCAGCGAAGGTCCAGCCGATGTAAAAAACTACCTTTATCTAAGCGGCATCCTTTTAGAAAAGAACAAACAGGCCGAAGCCTTGACGCTTTTGCAAAAAGCCAAGGCTTTAGAACCCGATAATTACGAAATCGGCTTGGCCATGGCCGATGTCTATAAATCGCAGAAGAGCAATGAACTGGCTGTAGAAGCCTTGAAAAGTGCTTTTGCAAACCCTGCGATGCCCGTGGCCAATAAAGTCAAGATCATTAGTGCCATGCTCGCCAAGTTTGGCAATGCCGGTGTAGCCAAAGATGCTACCACGCTAGCCCAAGAGGCATTGAAGGCACATCCCAACGACCCTAAGCTCCTGCTTTTATACGGAGATGTTTGGTATCAGCAAGGCAATCTCAACAAAGCCAAGGAACAATACTTGGCGGCCTTGAAGCTATCCGATCAGCTGTACATGGCCTGGGAAAAGGTATTGAGCATCCAAACGTTGCTGGGTCAATACACCGAAGCCATTAAAACCGGCGACGATGCCTTGGCAATTTATCCCAACCAGGCTATTTTATATTATTACAAGGCCTTTGCTTTGCATAGGAATGGCCAAAATGCCGAGGCCGGACTGGAGATCAAATCGGCTTTGCAGCTAGATGCCGACGACAATAGCCTAAAAGCCATGATCTTTGCCTTGCAGGCCGAAGTTTTTATTGACCAGGCCAAGCTCAAAGAAGCCGATGTCGCATTCGATAAAGCCATAGCCCTCGATCCGGGCAATTATTTGACCCTGAGCAATTATGCCTATTATTTAGCGTTAAGAAACCAGGATCTAACAAAAGCCGAGCAATTGGCGGCCAAAGCGGCGGCGGGCATGCCGCAAAATGCGTCCATTGCCGATACTTATGCCATGGTATTGTTCAAACAGGGCAAGTATGAACAGGCCCTCAACTGGATCGAAAAGGCGTTGCAAAACAATGAGGCTTCGAACCCTGTTTACTTAGAGCATTACGGCGATATCCTTTTTCTGAAAGGCGAAACAGCCGGGGCGCTGGAGCAATGGCAAAAAGCCAAGCAGGCAGGAAATGATTCAGATAAGCTAAACAAGAAAATCAATGAAAAGAAATATATTAAATAGCCTATTGTTGGCATTGGTGGTTTTTGGACTGGGGTGCAAGCCTAAAAAGATTATTGTAGCCACGCCTCCGGTTAGCCAGGAGCAACCTGCACAGCCTGATAAGAAACAGGATAACCTCAACCTGCTGAAGGGAAAGGACCTCTCTTTTAATACCTTGGCCTTGAAGGGCAAAACAAAATTAGATGTGAATGGCGAAGAAAACAACGTAACCATCAATATCAGGATCCAGAAGGATCAAAAAATCTGGGCTATCATTACCGCAGCAGGTGGCATTGTAGAAGTGGCTAGGGCAGTAATTACGCCAGACAGTCTGCTTTTGCTCAACAAATTGGAGAAGACCTATACCAAAAAACCGTTTAGCTATATTTATAATTTTACCAACAAACAAATCAATTTTGGCTTGTTGCAGGCCATATTTGCAGGCAACACCATCCCCGAGTTGATGAGCATGGACGCAAACCTGGTGCAGGAAAACGGGGTGTGGGTATTGAGTGGCAACAGTGGCGATTTGGCTTACCGAACGCTTTTTAATACGCTGCTTAAACCATCGGAGGTTACACTGAACGATGCCAAGGCCGCACAGGCCCTCAAAGTGAGTTACGGAAAATATACGCCGGTAAACAATGCACTGTTCCCTTCGAGCGTTAAAATCAATACGATGTCGGGCGAAAAAAAGATAAATATAGAAATCGAATTCACTAAGATAGAGAGCAATGTACCGGTAGAATTCCCTTTTACCGTCCCTAAAAATTTTCAGGTTATCAACTAAATTTTTATATTTTTGGTGCAATGAAGTTAAACAAGTTACTCCTTTCCCTGCTGTTAACGGGCCTGTGTTCAACCGGTTTTGCACAATCGAGCAAAGAGCTGATCAAAAAAAAGGAAGCCCTGCAGAGGCAGATAGAACTAGCCGAAAAGAACCTGAATAAAACTGCTAGTGGCAAGAAATTGACGCTGACCGAGATCAATACGATTAAGGCTCAGGTGCGATTGATGCAGGATAAAATCTCTACCATCAACTCGGAGATGAAAAACCTGGACCACCAGATTACCGAGAACACCGGTAAGGTGCACAACCTGCAGAACCGATTGAGCGATCTGAAAAAGGAATATGCCAATATGATCCGTTTTGCGCAGCGCAACCGCAATTCGTACGATAAAATGATGTTCATTTTTGCAGCCAGCGACTTCAACCAGGCTTACAAACGCATCAAATACCTGCAACAGTTTGGCCAATACCGCAAAAAACAGGCAGCCTATATACAGGGAACCGAAAAAGATCTGAGCAATCAGATCGTGGTATTAGACAAAGACTTAAAGAATAAAAACAGCCTGCTTAAAGAACAGGTAAGCGAAAAATCGAAGCTCGATAAGAAGAAGGAGCAACAAACCATCGTGCTTAACCAGTTGAGCAAACAGGAGAGACAGTATAAGCAGGATATCCAGAAGAAAAGGCAGCAACAGGAGGCCATAAGCAGAGAGATCAGGGCTGCCATTAACAGAGAGATTGCGGCCGCGAAGAAAAAAGCCGAGGAAGAGGAGAGGGAAAGAGAGCGAATTGCCGCGGCGAAAGCCAAAGCCGAGAACAGGCCAGCTCCGGCTGCTCCGGCAAAGCCCAAAAATGCAACAACCAGCGAAATGCTGAGGGCAACACCAGAAGCCGCCAAATTATCCGTTGCATTCGAAAACAACAGGGGCAGCTTGCCCGCTCCAGTGGCCACAGGCTATATTGTGCAGCATTTTGGAGCCTACAAAGTTGATCAGGCTACCGCAAACAGTGATGGTGTAACTTATAACACGGCCGAAGGAACGGCTGTCCGAGCAGTTTTTAATGGTAAGGTAACCACCATTAGTCCTTTTCAGGGCCGTTACTTCATATTGATCAATCATGGCGAATACTTTACGGTTTATTCTAACCTAAAAAGCGTTAGCGTATCCAAGGGCGAAACGGTAAGCACCAAGCAGGTGATCGGCGTGGTAGGAGATAGCAATGGTGTGGGAGAGCTCGAATTTCAGGTTAGAAAAGGCGATAAGGCGCAAAATCCAGAAGGTTGGATAGCACGTTAAACCTTTAAGAACTAATATTTGTCTATATTTGTATAAAAATTGATTAAAGATGTATTCAGGGGTGTTATTAGAGTTCCTAAACATGGGTGGCGGCGAGATTGCCCTCATTATGGTGGCCATACTTTTGTTATTTGGAGGTAAAAAATTGCCAGAATTGGCAAGAGGGCTCGGAAAAGGTATCAGAGAGTTTAAAGATGCATCAGAAGGTGTCAAGCGTGAAATCCATCGCAACATTAATGCCGTAGATATAGACAAGGAGCTGAACGAAGAAGCCGAGATTGAAAAAAACGCAGCACGCCACCATCCTACAGAAGAAGTGGCTGCCCAACCAGAGACTCCGGCAAGCGAGCCAACAGCAACCGAAACCCACAAGGACAAAGAAACTTATTCTTAGTCCCATAAAATCAGACTTGAAAAACTTAATATAAAAAAATCATGGTACAACCAACAATTCTAGCCAGCTTAGGCACACCAGAGATCCTTTTGATTATCGCTGCTCTTTTGTTGCTTTTTGGAGGCAAGAAAATCCCTGAATTAATGCGTGGCTTGGGAAGAGGCGTAAAGGAATTTAAAGACGGCAAAGACGGGTTAGATTCGGGCGGCAACCCAACCAACAGAGACGAAAAAAACTAATTCAATCTACGCATCCCAATTCTTTTAAATCCAAGTCTTGAAGAAATTTGCTTCACTAGCCGAGATACGTGCAAAGCTCGACCAAAAAGAGCTTGATTTACAGGAATTATTGGCATACTATTTCGAGCAGATAGCCATTCATAAACACCTCAACGCGTTTAATGAGGTGTTTTTTGATTCTGCGGCCAAACAAGCCTCCATCGTACAGCAGAAGCTGGCTAATGGAACCGCCGGAAAATTGGCGGGCATGGTTATTGGCATCAAAGACAATATCTGCTATACCGATCATGAAGTTACGGCTTCTTCCAAAATGCTCGAAGGCTTTATCGCTCCCTATTCATCAACGGTAGTAAAACGCTTGTTGCAGGAAGATGCCATTATTATCGGTCGTTTAAACTGCGACGAGTTTGCCATGGGTGGCTCTAACGAGACTTCTTATTTCGGTGCGGTAAAAAATGCAGCCGATGAGGCAAGGGTATCGGGTGGCTCCTCGGGTGGGTCGGCAGTAGCTGTACAAGCCGATATGTGCCTAGCGGCCTTAGGTACCGATACCGGCGGTTCGGTTCGCCAACCGGCAGCTTTTTGTGGCAATATTGGCTTTAAGCCAACTTACGGACGTATTTCCCGTTATGGGGTTATTGCCTATGCCTCTTCTTTCGATCAGGTGGGTACCTTAACCAGCTCAGTTAGTGATGCCGCCTTATTGCTCGAAGTATTGGCCGGTGCCGATGAAGAAGACAGCACCGTATCAACAGCTCCGGTACCTCCATATGCGCAACATTTAACACCATTGGCACCCCAAAAAATTGCCGTGCTTCGCGAAACCATCGATAACGAAGCGCTCGATCCAGAAATTAGGCAGGCCATACTGGCTAGCTTGGAGCAATTTAAGAAACTGGGCCACCAAATCGAATACGTTTCTTTTAACCTGCTCGACTATCTGGTACCAACCTATTACATTTTAACCACAGCCGAGGCTTCTTCCAATCTTTCTCGTTTTGACGGAGTGCATTATGGCTACCGCAATACCGAAGCCGAAAGCCTGAACAGCCTTTACAAGCTGTCGAGAGCCGAAGGTTTTGGCGAAGAGGTGAAACGCAGGATCATGTTGGGCACCTTCGTGCTCAGTGCAGGTTACTATGATGCCTATTACCAAAAGGCACAACAAGTGCGCCGCTTAATTAGGGAAAAGGTAGAGGAATTGCTCAAAGAGCACGATTTCCTGATCAGCCCCGTTACGCCTACACCAGCTTTCAAAATGGGCGAAAACAGCCAAGATCCATTGGTGATGTATATGGCCGATATTTATACCGTACTGGCTTCATTGGCTGGTATTCCGGCAGTTGCCTTACCTTTGGGCAATAACAGGGCGGGTTTGCCGTTAAGTGTTCAGTTAATGACCAAACATTTTAACGAGCAGGAGCTGCTTTCCCTGTCGCATAGCTTTTTAGATAAAAACCAGGACTAGCCGTTTCGACGGTGTGGCACAGGCCTGCTTACGACTATGCAGGCAGGCCGAATAAAGTTGACGTTGAACCTCCTTGCAGGCGGTTATCGTCATTTAAACCAAATGATAAGCTGATGAAAAAAATTGTACTATTTGCGTTAAGTTTAGTGGCATTTTTCAATGCAACAGCCCAAAATCCAATCAGAAATACCCAAAGCGATTCCCTGTTTAAAGTTTTAACGGCCAACATGCCCCACGATACGGTTGCTGTGCCTTTTGTAGATAAGCCGCTCTTCTATAACCAGAACCTGGTGTACAAGCTGCGTTTGGATTCGATCCAAAAAACAGTGCCACTGAGCTATAATGAGTATGTACAGAACTTTATCGATATCTATAGCCGGCGCAAGGATATGATGGGCAAAATGCTGGGTTTGTCTAATTACTATTTCCCCATCTTCGAGAAAGCGCTGAAAGCCTACAATATTCCTTCAGAAATCAAGTATCTGCCGATCATCGAATCGTCAATGAGCCCGCATGCCATTTCCAGGGTCGGTGCAACAGGTCTTTGGCAGTTTATGTTTGGCACAGCCAAAGCTTATGGCCTGAATATGGACAATTTTGTAGACGAGCGCAAAGACCCGATTCAAGCCAGTTATGCGGCGGCGGCTTATTTTAGGGATGCCTACGAAGAACTGGGTGATTGGCTGTTGGCCATTGCAGCCTATAATTGTGGCAAAGGCAACGTAACCCGCGCCATTGATAAGGCTGGTTCAAGAGATTTTTGGACCATCAGGCCTTACCTGCCCAAAGAAACCAGGGATTATGTGCCTGCCTTTATTGCAGCGGTGTATGTGATGAATTATGCCAATACGCACAACATTACCATGCAGGCCTCGCCAATTATGCTTAAAACAGATACGGTTCATGTGAGCCATTTTGTGGCACTGGCCGATTTGGCAAAAGCCATGAACTATGAAGAAGAAACCTTAGTTGGACTAAACCCATCATACAAGAAAAAAATCGTTAACGGAACCGTCGAAATGCCCAAGCGCATCATCATGCCTAAGGTAGAGCAAGAAACCTTTGCCAAAATCTATGAGGTTCTAAATAACGATATCGAAATGGATCGCGAAGTAATCCTAGCCTCTACAGACGATGTGCGGGAACTGCGCAAGAAAGCACCGGTTCAGAAGGCGGTCGCCAAGTCCAATTACCATAAAGTTAAACCTGGCGAGAACCTGGGCTCCATTGCCAATTTGTACAGGGTAGAAGTACAGGACCTGAAGGTTTGGAACAAGTTACCGGGCAATACGATCGTTCCGGGCCAAAAGCTAAAGATTTATGGTGCTGCGATCGAGCAGGCCAAGCCAGTGGCCAAAGCCAGCTTTGTTACCTACAAAGTAAAGCCTGGCGATACCTTGTCGGGCATTGCCGAAAAATTTGATGGCTTAACCGTGGCCGAGATCAAAAAAACAAACGGCCTTAAAAAAGCCGTTCTGCAACCTGGTATGGTGCTGAAGATCAAAGGCTAATTTCAAGCCTGATTTTGGCATCTTTCTATTAGGTGTTTTTACCTAAAAATCTCCGTAAAAGCACTGGTTCGGGCATTTTTTTTGGGCATAAAGCCCTTGCATAATTCTCTGTACGTACGTGTGATAACAATTAAAAAACAGTTACATTAGGACAAAATAATTGTAACTTTGCCTGTTACCAAACTGTACTGTATGAGCAAAACGAACAGAAAACAAGACGCTTTAGACTACCATTCTCAAGGCCGGCCAGGCAAGATCCAGGTCGTGCCTACCAAACCTTATTCTTCGCAAAGAGATTTGACCCTGGCCTATTCGCCGGGCGTAGCAGAGCCTTGTTTAAAAATAGCCGATCACAAAGAGGATGTTTATAAATATACCGCCAAAGGTAATTTGGTGGCCGTAATTAGCAATGGTACAGCGGTGTTGGGCCTAGGCGATATCGGCCCAGAAGCCGGTAAGCCAGTAATGGAAGGCAAGGGCCTGCTATTCAAGATTTTTGCCGATATCGATGTGTTTGACCTTGAGCTTGATACCAAGAATGTAGATGATTTCGTGAAGATCGTTAAAGCGCTCGAGCCTACTTTTGGCGGCGTAAACCTTGAAGACATCAAAGCTCCGGAGTGTTTTGAAATAGAACGCAGGCTGAAGGAGGAGATGAATATTCCGGTAATGCACGACGACCAGCATGGTACGGCTATCATTTCGGCGGCCGCCCTGCTCAACGCTTGCGAACTGCAAAAGAAAAAGATGGACAAGATCAAAATCGTGGTAAACGGCGCAGGTGCCGCTGCCATTTCTTGTTCGCGTTTATATGTGGCCTTGGGTGCCAAGAAAGAAAACATTGTGATGTGCGACAGAAGCGGCGTAATCCGTAGCGATCGCGCCAACCTCGATCCGATTAAGCAGGAATTCGCTACCAGCAGGAACCTGAATACCTTGGCTGAATCGATGAAGGACTCGGATGTATTTATCGGGCTTTCTTCGGCAGACTGCGTAACCGTAGACATGTTGAAATCGATGGCCAAGAACCCGATAGTTTTTGCCATGGCTAATCCAAACCCGGAAATTGCTTACGATTTGGCCATCAGTTCGCGTAAAGACCTGATCATGGCTACCGGTCGCTCAGACTATCCGAACCAGGTAAACAACGTGTTGGGCTTCCCTTATATTTTTCGGGGGGCTTTAGACGTCAGGGCCACGAGCATCAACGAAGAGATGAAAATCGCGGCTGTTCGCGCCATTGCCGATTTGGCCAAAAAATCTGTTCCAGAAGCCGTAAATATGGCCTATAATGCCAAAAATATTAAGTTTGGCAAAGATTACATCATTCCGAAGCCAATGGATTTCCGCTTAATGACCAATGTGTCTATGGCGGTAGCAAAGGCGGCCATCGAAAGCGGAGTGGCCCGCAAAACCATCACCGATTGGGATGCTTATGCAGAAGAACTGAAACGCCGCCTGGGCATGGACGATTCGATCATGCGGGCCATTACCAATAAGGCCAAGCAGGCGCCAAAACGTGTGGTGTTTGCCGAAGCCGACAATTATAAGATTTTAAAGGCCGCCCAAATCGTAAAAGACGACAATATTGCCATTCCTATCTTGTTGGGGAACAAAGAACTGATCCAACAGCTTATTGAAGAGAATGCGCTTGATTTGGAAGGCGTACAGATCGTAGATCCCGCTTTGGAGCCGGAGAGAATGAAAAAATATGCCGAATCGCTCTACCAAAAGCGCCAGCGCAGGGGAGTTACCCTGTTCGAAGCCAATAAGCTGATGCGCGATAGGAACTATTTTGGTGCTTCGATGGTCGAATTTGGCGAAGCCGATGCCATGATTTCTGGGCTTACCAAAAACTATGTATCAACCATTAAACCCGCGCTACAGGTTATCGGAACAGAGTCTGGTGTAAACCGCGTGGCCGGCATGTACATGATGATGACCGAGAAAGGGCCGGTATTTTTCGGTGATACCACGGTTAATGTAGATCCGACAGTTGAAGAGCTGGTAGATTTGACCTTGCTGCTCGAAAAATCGGTTAGCAAATTCAATATCCAGCCCCGCATAGCCCTGCTTTCGTACTCCAATTTTGGGTCAAATGAAGGCGAAGTGCCCGAAAAAGTACGTAAAGCAGTAAAAATATTACACGAAAAACATCCCCAAATCATTGTAGATGGCGATATGCAAGGTAACTTTGCAATTAACAACGCTATGCTAAAAGATAATTTTCCTTTTAGTAGATTAGCTGACGCACCTGCAAATACATTAGTTTTTCCTAACTTGGAGTCGGGCAATATAGCCTATAAGCTTTTACAGGAACTGGGTGGTGCCGAAGCCGTGGGGCCGATTTTGCTGGGTCTTAAAAAACCGGTGCACATTGTGCAGCTAGGCAGCTCGGTTAGGGAAATTGTAAATATGGTTACCATCGCAGTACTCGATGTTCAGGCCAAGGAAGAAGATGCTAATCCGGTAAAAAGAAGGGGAATA
>JBCNPG010000479.1:0-3211 GCA_039593445.1 Pedobacter sp. | reverse complement strand
TGATCACCTTGATAAAAGCATCCTGAAAGATGTCTTCGGCCAGGTACTGGTCCTTTACCAATAAATAAATGGAGGTATATATTTTGGATTTATGCCTACGAAGTAATTCTTCTAATACAGATTCTTCTCCGTTAAGATATAGCTTCACCAAATCCTGATCACTATGCTGCTGTAATTTCATAGGAGTGCGTATACTAAAATTCTTCTCGTTTTATTAAATAAAATAATAAATAAGTAGCTTTTTAATCTATAGCAGCTCTCCTTGTTTTTAAATTACAGTTTCTGATCGTGTGAGTTATAAATTCAAAAGAAAGACTTTTTTTTGAATTTCCAATAATAAATCTGCTAAAATTTGTAAAATTTTATAAAAGGCCGCTTATTTTTAGAGGGGTTGAAACCAAAATCGTAATTTTGGGGTTACATTAAATCAGAGCTAAGCAAGCCGCACATGAGCAAGGAAATAGAGAAAGATCCACATCAACATATCATTATCAAAGGCGCCAGGGTACACAATCTCAAAAACATTGATGTAGCCATTCCGAAGAACAAACTCGTGGTGGTTACCGGCATGTCGGGCTCCGGAAAATCTTCTCTTGCATTCGATACCTTGTATGCCGAAGGCCAGCGCCGTTATGTAGAAAGCCTATCGGCTTATGCCCGCCAGTTTATGGGGCGCATGAATAAACCTGATGTAGATTATATCAAAGGTATTGCACCGGCCATTGCCATCGAGCAAAAGGTCATTACCTCCAACCCGCGCTCAACCGTGGGCACTTCTACCGAAATATACGATTACCTCAAATTGCTTTATTCGCGTATCGGCACCACTTATTCGCCCATTTCGGGACAAGTGGTTAAAAAAGATACCGTAAGTACCGTCGTCGATTTTATCGTGGGGCTGGGCACAGACAGCGTAGCCACGGTATTTTGCCCCTTGCATCCGCACAACAACAGAACCATCAAAGAAGAATTGGCGGTGTTGTTGCAGAAAGGATTTTTAAGGGTTTATTTCAATAACAAGATTACCAAAATAGAAGATATCCTCGAAGACCAATCCATCAAAGATGTTAAACTGGCCGATAGCGATACGATTAGGATTTTGATAGACCGTATCGTGGTTAACGAAGAGGAGGAAACCCTGAGCCGCATTGCCGATTCGGTGCAGACTGCATTTTTTGAAGGCAAAGGCGATTGCTATGTGGAACATGATGGCGAACAAACCTTCTTCTGCGACCGCTTTGAGCTGGATGGCATAAAGTTCGAAGAGCCTAGTCCAAATTTCTTTAGCTTCAACAATCCTTATGGGGCCTGCAAACGTTGCGAAGGCTATGGAAATGTAATCGGAATAGATGAAGACCTGGTTGTTCCAGACAAGAGCAAAAGTATTTACGATAATGCCATTGCCCCTTGGCGTGGCGAAAAGATGGGCGAATGGCTCAAACGACTGGTAAAAAATGCCGAGAAGTTCGATTTCCCCATCCACAGGCCTTACCGTGAATTGACCGAGGCGCAGCAACAGCTGCTGTGGACCGGCAATAGCTATTTTGCAGGTTTAGACCAGTTTTTTAAAGAGCTTGAAGAGCAGACCTATAAAATACAGTATCGGGTTATGCTGTCGCGTTACCGTGGCAAAACGGTTTGTCCCGATTGCAAAGGCACGCGCTTGCGCAAAGATGCATCTTATGTAAAGATAGGAGGCAAGTCTATCTTAGAGATGGTGTTGATGCCTTTGTCTACCTTGTTGCCTTTTTTCGAACAGCTCGAGCTTACGGCTACACAGGCAAAAATTTCCAAGCGCTTATTGGCTGAAATCTCCAACCGCGTGCTTTACCTCAACAACGTAGGTTTGGGTTATCTAACCCTTAACCGCTTGTCTAATACCCTATCGGGAGGAGAGAGCCAGCGTATTAACTTGGCTACATCGTTGGGCAGCAGTTTAGTAGGTTCGGTATATGTGCTCGATGAACCAAGCATAGGCCTTCACCCAAGAGATACGCACCGTTTGATCGGCGTGCTCGAATCGTTGCGCGATGTAGGCAATACCGTTTTGGTAGTAGAGCATGAAGAAGAAATGATGAAAGCGGCCGACCATATTATAGATATTGGTCCCGAAGCAGGTACGCATGGAGGCAACTTGGTTTTCAGCGGTACCTATAAAGAAATCATTAAAGACAAAAATTCGCTTACGGGCAAGTACTTGGCCGGAAAAGACGAGATTGCGGTACCTGCCAAAAGACGGGAGTGGCGCGACCACATCCTGGTAAAGGGTGCCCGCGAAAACAACCTGAAAAATATCGACGTTAAATTTCCACTGGGCGTATTTACCTGCGTAACGGGTGTGTCAGGCTCGGGAAAAACCAGTTTGGTTAAAAAAATACTTTATCCCGCGTTGCAAAAAGCCATTGGCAATTATGCCGGCGAGCAAACAGGTGCTTATGACGGACTTTTTGGGCATATCGATTTGGTAAGTGCCGTAGAAATGGTAGACCAAAATCCGATTGGGCGTTCTTCGCGTTCCAATCCGGTAACCTATGTCAAGGCTTGGGATGATGTTAGGGCCTTGTTCTCGGCTTTGCCATCGGCAAAGGCTGCCGGACTTAAACCTGCGGCTTTCTCTTTTAACGTGGAGGGTGGCCGTTGCGAGGTTTGCCAGGGCGAAGGCGAAGTGAAGATCGAGATGCAGTTCATGGCCGATATCTTTTTGCCTTGCGAAGCCTGTGGAGGCCGTAGATTTAAGCAACAAGTGCTGGATATCACTTATCAGGATAAAAACGTATCCGATATTTTGGATATGACGATCGATCAGGCGGTCGAGTTTTTTGCCAAGGAGCCCAAAATCCTGCAAAAACTGCAACCTTTGGTCGATGTGGGCTTAGGCTATGTACATTTGGGGCAATCGTCAAATACCCTTTCGGGGGGCGAGGCGCAGCGCATCAAATTGGCTTCCTTCCTCATTAAAGGCAACAATGCGCAAAAAACCATGTTCATTTTCGATGAGCCTACCACCGGTTTGCATTTCCATGATATCAAAAAACTGCTGAAAGCATTGAATACCCTGATCGAACAGGGCAATACCATTTTGGTGATCGAACATAACATGGATATGATCAAGTGTGCCGATTGGGCGCCCTTGCCGTCGGCGCTCGCCGCGCCCGAGACGCTGGTGCCTGCGCTGTCGCGCGCGATGTGCGAGCTGGCCGTGGTTCAGCCG
>JBCNPG010000478.1:0-3229 GCA_039593445.1 Pedobacter sp. | reverse complement strand
GGATTTGCCCCAAGCCTCTGATAAAATAGGCATTGTGCTGCTGTTCGATGTAAGAACCGCCGGTGTTTTCGTTGTTCTTTTCTAAAGCTGCATAAATTTCTGGGATGGTCAAGCCTAGCGAATTGAGCTTGTCGTTGTCTAAGGCAATTTCATATTGCTTAACATAGCCTCCCCAGCCACTTACCTCTGCCACACCCTCTGTACCCGCCAACTGGGTACGCACCAACCAGTCTTGCAAAGTACGAAGGTCTGTAGCAGTATATTTGTCTTCATAGCCCTGTTTAGGGTGGATCACATATTGATAAATTTCGCCGAGGCCTGTAGTAATCGGCGCCAGCATGGGTTCGCCCATGCCTTTCGGAATAGCGCTTTCGGCTTCCTTAAGCTGTGCATTGACCTGCGCCCTGGCCCAATACACATCGACATTGTCTTTAAATACGAGGGTAATCACCGAAATACCCGAACGTGAAATCGAACGTTTCTCGATAATGCCAGCAATATTGGCCATAGACAGCTCGATAGGAGCTGTGATGAACTGTTCTACTTCCTGCGCTCCTAAACTAGGCGCTTGGGTAATAACCTGAACCTGGTTATTGGTAATATCGGGCTGCGCATCAACCGGCAGGTTGTAGATGGCATAAACACCAGCCAGGGCCAGTGCCAAGGTAAATAGCCCGATAGTTACTTTGTTCTTGATAGAGAACGAAATAATTTGATCAAACATAAAAATTGAAAAGTTTAATACGATACGGAATAGCAGGCCAATTACAGCCTACAACAAGAAATTAGGGAAGATCGTATTAAGTGTTTTGAGGGGGTTGCCAAATGGGCATGCTCAGCTTTTGAAGTGCCGAAACTGAAGCGGGCAGATAGGGCTTTATGACCGACTTTTCGATATAGGCAATCGATTCGGCAGTTAAAAAATGCCTAACTACCGAACAGCAGGCGCAAGTGCAAAACGGCGGACAAGCCTCTTGGTTGCAGTGGCCGGCACTACCCGAATCCTTTTGCAAGACTTGTTGCGTTTGCGAAATCCCAATAACCAGTTCATCCTTGCACGGCATAAAAGCCAGCAATAGCATGTATACGCTACAGATGATGGTCAGGTATCTCATTGAGGCAAAGTTAGGAAAGAAATTTGAAAGTCAGAAAGGCTTCGCAGGAAGGCAATAGCTTCATAGGCTGTAGGGCATCGTTTTAACGATTAATCGCCGCCGAAGTTTACGGCTGGGAAACAGATTAGGCTAAGAGGGTTCATTGCTTATTCGGTTAACGGCTTTGACAAAAAACCATTAATTTTATCCCCAATAATGGCCAATCCAGATTCATTTTTGCCTCAGCTTATCCACTCGCTGCAAACCGCAGGCATTCAAAAAACCTATGCCAAGGGCCAATACCTGCTTCGAGCGGGCGAAATTGAAAAAAACCTTTATTTTATCGCATCGGGTGCCGTGCGTATTTTCCTCCCATCGGCCCACGAAGAGCATACCATTAGGTTGGGTTACGAGGGTTCGATCATCAATTCGTTGGCTTCGTTCTTAAGCGGGCAGCCTTCCGAATTTTATGTCGATGCCATCCGTAAAACCACGGTCAATGTCATCACCAAGGAACAAATCGCGACAATCAGTCAAGCCGATCCAGACAGCTTAAAGGCCTATAACAAATTATTGGAAACGGTAATTGTGCAACAAATGGAACGAGAGGTAGATCTTTTAACCGTATCGCCAACCGAGCGTTTGCAAAGGGTATTGAAGAGAAGTCCCAACCTTTTTCAGCAGGTACCGCTCAAATACATTGCCTCTTACCTGCGCATGAGTCCTGAAACATTGAGTCGCATTCGAAATTCTTGATTCCAATCAAGAATTACTAACTCGCCGGTTTTGATCTTTGCCACATGAAAATCAACAACAAACAACTCATTGCCGAATTACTGGGCATTACCGATCGCTTAATCGGCATCGCGAGAGGCTTTAAAGCCCTGAACGCTACGCCGCTCAACTTTAAGCGTAATCCTCACGAATGGAACATACTGGAGTGCCTGGAACACCTTAATCTCTATGGCGATTTTTATTTGCCAGCTATCGAGGCTCAACTGATGGAACACCAAAAAACAACGGTATTAAGCTACAAGCCGGGCATTTTAGGCAATTATTTTGTGAAGATGATCCGCATACAGGAAAAGCAAAAGAAGATGAGCACCAGCAGCGACAAAAACCCTGTGAAACAAAGCCGGGCACTCAGTCCTACCACAATAGACCGCTTTTTGAGGCAACAGGAACGGCTAAAAGCCTTGCTCGAGCGTGCCCAATGGCTCGATCTGGGCAAAATCAAAACACCAGTATCCATCAGCAGGCTCATCAGGCTCAAGCTAGGCGATACCCTTCGCTTTGTGGTTTACCACAATGAAAGGCATGTTGTCCAAGCTGAACGAATGCTCGGCTGGCAGTCCCCAGCCGGCAATAAACAGTTTGAGAACCAAGCAACTGAACAAATTGGTAAAGCTAATGGCTAGGGAGCAATTGAATCCTAGTCCTGCAGTTCCTTTTCTTCCGATTTGATGAGCTGCTTCATTTCGAGCTTGCCATTGTATTGGGCACCGAATTCGATTTCGAGGGTTTCTGTTTTGATGTCGCCGTTTACTTCGCCTGTTTTTTTGATTTCGAGCTGCCTGGCTTTTACATTGCCCTTAACCGACCCATAAATGATGGCCGAGGCGGTTTCAATATCGCCAACGATGCTTCCTTGCTCGCCCAGGATAATTCCGCCGTTTACCTTGACGTGGCCAGTGATTTTACCATCTATCCGAATTACCGAAGGCCCGGTTAAGTCGCCGTTCAGCACAAACCCTTCGCCAATAAGGGTCGAGATTTCTTGTTGGTCGATAGCCGTCAGTTGCGTTTGCTTGCTTTTCTTGAACATTATTCTAGGGTTAAAAAGGAGCGGGGATTAATGACTTTGCCGTTTTTGTGCACTTCGTAATGCAGGTGTGGCCCAGTTGAACGACCAGTTGAACCAATCTTGCCGATTCGGTCGCCTACGTTTACCTTTTGGCCTTCTTCGATCAGGATTTTTGACAAGTGGCCGTAATAGGTTTCGAAGCCATTGCCATGATTGATGACGATACAATTGCCATAACCGCCTCTTCTGCCCGCAAAAGCCACCCGACCACTGGCCGTGCTGCGTACAATTTCGCCATAATTGCCTTTGATGTCAAGTCCCTTATGCGATT
>JBCNPG010000477.1:0-3246 GCA_039593445.1 Pedobacter sp. | reverse complement strand
TTCTTCGTCGCTACGACACAGAGGATAACACCAACTATTACAGCAAGCATGCCGGCACTGACTTGTTCATGAAGAAGCCAGGCTGCTAAGGCCAAACCAAAGAATGGCTGTAATAACTGTAACTGTCCGATGGTCGCCGTGCCACCTTGGGCGAGTCCTTTATACCAAAAAACAAAACCAATAAACATACTGAACAAGGAAACATAGGCTAAACTAGCCCAAGCCCCTATAGGTACTGCATCAAACGACGATGGAAGATAGATAAAAGTAAGTGGCAACATCAGCGGCAGCGACAAAACCAGGGCCCAGGAAATGACCTGCCAACCACCCAGTGTCTTGGTCAATTTAGCGCCTTCAGCATAGCCCAAACCACAGAGAATGACCGATAAAATCATTAAAACGTCACCTAAAGGTGAGGCTGTTAGTCCTTGTGCCAGCGCATAGCCGATCACCAGTAGGCTCCCTAAAGCAGAGAACAGCCAAAAGATTGTCTTCGGACGCTCGCCACCGCGTATAATACCAAATACGGCTGTCGATACGGGCAAAATACCGATAAAAACGATGGAGTGCGCAGACGTGATGTGCTGCAAGGCCAAAGCACTCAGTAAGGGAAATCCAACGACACATCCTATTGCAACGATGCATAGCGAACCCAATTGTTTTCTTTCTGGGCGTTTTTCCTTAAAAACCATCAATGTTACCAGTGCCAATATACCTGCAATTGAAGCTCTAGCCAATGTCACAAATACAGGGTCAAATGCTAAAACCGCCATTCGTGTTGCCGGCAACGAACCACTAAATAATAGCACCCCAATAAAACCGTTTAACCAACCGCTTGCGGTATTTTCTTGTAATTTACTTATACTTAATTCTGCCATGTTTCAACCTTTTACACAAAGTTCGTCCATTATAAGAACTAAGCACAGTCACAGTTTTTGATAATTCAATGGACACAGTTACCTTTGAAGACGGACATTAATCCTTATTTTATGAAAAAAGATTATTTGTATAATGAAATAGCAGACAATATTGCCAATAAGATTAATTCAGGTGTCTTAAAAGCTGGCGAGAAACTACCTTCAGTGAGAAATCTTAGTGCTGAGCACGGTATCAGTATAAATACTGCAAAAAGGATATTTCTAGCGCTGGAAGGACGTTCACTTATACGGTCCAAACCTCAGTCCGGCTACTTCGTTAGTCCTCCAAACTATTTGCAGCTTCCTTTGGCCGCAGCCAGTCAACCTATTCCAATCGCTAATAACCGAGAACCAGATCAATTAATGAATAAGGTTTATTCTACCATGGGTCGCCAGGATTTAACCTTATTTTCGATCGGTGTTCCTTCGGGAACTCTCCTGCCTACCGCAAAATTGAAAAAAGAAATCGTTCTCGCTACACAGGAGCTCAGCGATGGTGGCACAGCATATGAGCCCTTGCAGGGCAATATAAAATTACGTCGTATGGTAGCTGTACGTTCATTGGCCTGGGGTGGAAATCTAAACGAAGATGAGGTCGTTACCACCAACGGCTGTATGAATGCTCTGGTTTTATGTCTGATGGCCTTAACCAAACCTGGAGATACACTGGCCCTTGAAAGCCCCTGCTATCCGGGTATCCTACAACTTGCCGTTAGCCTGGGACTTCAGGTACTGGAAATAGCCACGGACCCCATTACGGGAATAGACATTGAAGCCCTCAAAAAGCTATTGCCCGAAATCAAAGTCTGTTTACTGGTCCCCAATTTTAACACCCCTTTGGGCTATTGTATGCCGGATGAGAACAAGCGGGAAATTGTATCACTGTTAGCAAAACATCATATTCCGCTGATCGAAGATGACACCTACGGCGACCTCCATTTTGGCACCCAACGTCCCAAATGCTGCAAATCTTTCGACCTCGATGGCAATGTACTCTGGTGCGGGTCAGTTTCAAAGACATTGGCTCCGGGCTTCCGTGTCGGATGGGTTGCCCCTGGAAAATATAAGGAACAGATTATCAAACTAAAACTAATCCATTCCCTATCATCTACAACCATTATCAACGAGGCGGTGGGAAATTTTCTTTTAACAGGAAAATATGAAAACCACCTGCGTAAACTCCGTAGATCGTTATCAGAAAACTACCAGCAGTATACCGCTATTATCGCGGAACATTTTCCGGAAGGCACTAAAATCAGCCGCCCACAAGGTGGGCTTGCGCTGTGGGTTGAGTTTCCAAAACACATCGATACAGGCATGCTATACAACTATGCGCTTAAACTACAGATCAGCATTTCACCGGGGCGGATTTTCACCTTGCAGGATCAATTTCACCATTGCATGCGGCTCTGTATTGGCTTGCCCTGGAGCAATGAACTCGCCTTAAAATTAAAACAGCTTGGTAAACTCGCAAAAGCGCTCCAATAGGTTATAACATAAAAGAATAAAACCAACAGTCAAGACAACGAAACAAGAGGTCGCAGCCTATGCTTACTTGAGTTCCAGCTCCAGCCTGTGTTTACCGGCCTCCAATTGGACGATATCGCTGCTTCTAACATTATCCGGTGGATAAAATGTTGCCGTCGCATTTGCCGGTATTTGGATATTATATACGATCATTTTATCCTTTAACTTCCATTCGGAAACAATTTTACCGTAGGGTGAATCGTAAGAAATAGAAGATTCTTTCAGTTCCTGGGGGAAGATAGGTTTTAAGAGCACATGTTTAAATCCAGGTTGTTTAGGATCTGGCAGAATCCCGCCGATAGATTTAAAAAACCAACCACCGATTTCGCCAAACATCATGTGGTTGTCTGAAATATCCCGTGTTGCTTTTAAATCCCAGTTCTCCAACAATGTTGTCGCTCCATTTACAATCCACCATCCCCAAGACGGGTAGGTATCTTGTACCGCGACCTTATAGGCTGTCGTTGCATAACCATTATCTTTTAACGCATTCAATAATGCTTTAGCGCCCAATACCCCCACATCCAAATGAAAGTTGGTCTCTTCCACTTTCTTATTCAGGTTAGCTGCAACACGGGCTTTCATTTCATTGGGTACAACACCCCAATAGAGTGGTACACTCAGTTCGGTCTGTGTTCCATTGCTATAAACACCCTTGGAAGCATCTAAAAATTTAGCATTGATGGCCGTCTTAATTTTTCTGCTCAGCAGTTCATATTTTTGTTGATCTGCTGTGTAACCAAACAATTTGGCAGCAGCAGCCAAGATGCTCGCATCTACATAAAAATAAACAGATGAGGTC
>JBCNPG010000476.1:0-3254 GCA_039593445.1 Pedobacter sp. | reverse complement strand
TACCTGTTAAATCGATAATTGCCATTAATGGAAATACGGTAGAAACCACTTACCTGCCCATACCAATTGGCGTAAGCTTTAGAAGCGAAGTGATGCGCTTTGCAAAAGGCAATACCGATTAGTTTATTAGCCGATTGTTCGTTCATGAACTAACCTAAATCCTCCTTCTTGCCTTTTCCTTGCTAATGAGGCCCAGTTCCCTTCCGGTTTGCCCGGCAACAGAGCCATTTTCCTGCGCCCTCCTGAACAGATAAGGCATTACCGCTTTGATTGGCCCGTAAGGCACATATTTGGCTACATTATAGCCGGCATCAGAAAGGTTAAAGCTCAGGTTATCGCTCATGCCCAGCAGCTGCGCAAAAAAGGCATGCGGGTGGTTATGCGGAATCTGCTTTTCGTCCATCAGTTCGGTGAGCAAACGGCTGCTCTCTTCGTTGTGCGTACCGCAAACAAACCCAATCTGGTCGATATGGGCTACACAGAACCTCAGCGATTCATCATAATCATGATCGGTACTGGCTTTATCAGGCTGTATCGGTGAAGGATAGCCCATCTCGGCCGCACGCTTGCGCTCCTTTTCCATGTAGGCTCCACGTACCATTTTCACGCCCAGGATAAATCCGGTTTCCTTGGCAATCAGGTAATCGGCTTTCAAATCGGCCAATTTATCATGTCTGTACATTTGGTAGGTATTGTAAACGATCAGTTTTTGCTGGTTAAACTTGGTCATCATTTCCAAGGCCAGCATATCGATGGTATCTTGGATCCAGGTCTCTTCGGCATCGATCATTACCGGCACCTGTTTATCGTAAGCCGTTTGGCAGATCTTTTCGCAACGCTTTCTGACGCGCTCAAATTCGGCCGTTTCTTCGGCGGTTAAGGCTTGCTTGGCATCGAGTTTTTCCAACAAGGCAAAACGGCCGATTCCGGTTACCTTAAATACGGTAATCGGGATGCGCGGATCGCCATCGGCCCTTAAAATGGTGCGGATAATTTCCTCGCAGGTAAAATCAAATACTTCTTCCTCCTCCTCGCCTTCTACCGAATAATCCAGAATGGTACCCACCTTGCCCAAATGCAACTGCTCAATCGTATGTTCGCAATCTGCGATGGTCTCTCCGCCACAAAACTGCTTAAATATGGTTGCTTTAATGGCTCCTTTGATCGGAAAGCCAATATTGAGCATGAAGTTGGTAATCGGAGGGCCTATTTTGGTGAGGAAGTTGTTGCCGATGATCTTGAACAACCAATAGGCTTGGTTCAGTTCGGCGTTGGATTTATTGCGGAAAGCGATTTCTGTATTGTCAAAATTGATTTTTCTTGCGGGGTGTGTTTCCATTGAAGTGTATTTTACTTGGTCAGACGAGTGCAAAAATATAAATAACAATGATTCTTTAGCTAAAACACTCTGCAAATAATTGTAAATTTGCAGCGCAATGATAAAATTCAAACTAGAAGGCGAATTCATTCCGCTAATAGCCCTTTTAAAGGCTGTTTCGCTGGTTCAAAGTGGTGGCGAGGCGCAAATGGTGGTGGAAGACGGCCTGGTTAAGTACAATGGTACGGTAGACCGCCGGAAACGACTAAAAGTACGCCAAGGCGACAAAATAGAATTTATGGGCAAAACAATTGAAGTCGAATAATGAAAACGATCAACAGCGACGGACATTCCATTTATTTCGAATCTGGCCTTGCCCCTTTAAAAGAGCTTTTGGCACAACGCAACTACAGCAAGGTTTTTGTTTTTGCCGATAGCCACACTTCCGAACTTTGCCTGCCTTTGTTTAGGGAGTATTTAGACGAACTGGAAGATTTCGACATCATTGAAACCGATCCGGGCGAAGAAAACAAAAACATTGATTTTTGCATTGGCATCTGGAAAACACTTTTGGATTTCGGTGCCGACCGAAAATGCCTGATGATTAACCTGGGCGGCGGCGTGATCACCGACATGGGCGGCTTCATTGCATCGACCTATAAAAGAGGGATCGATTTCATCAATATCCCGACCACCCTGCTCTCGCAGGTTGATGCTTCTGTGGGTGGCAAAACCGGCATCGACATCGACAATGTGAAAAACATGGTGGGCACTTTTGCTTTGCCACAAGCTGTTTTTATCGAAAATGCCTTTTTGCAAACCCTTTCTACAAGAGAAATGCTTTCGGGCTTTGCAGAAATGATCAAACACGGATTGATCGTAGATGTGGCTTACTACCAGGCACTGAAAAACGTAGCTTACCAGACTGTTTCTTCAGACGACATTTACCGTTCGGTAGAAATTAAACACGATGTAGTTACCGCCGATCCTTTTGAAAAAGGCTTGCGCAAAATATTGAATTATGGCCACACCATTGGCCACGCTGTTGAAAGCTATGCCCTAACCAACGACAAAAAACCGTTAACGCACGGCGAAGCTATTGCCATTGGCATGATCTGCGAAGCATTTCTTTCGGCCAAGTACTGCAACCTCAGTCAGGAAGAACTCAAAGACATCAGCAACTATATCATAAGCATCTACCCCAAATACCAGATCAAGGAAGACAGTTTCGCACAGCTGATCGAGCTGATGCAAAGCGACAAAAAGAACGAAGAGGGCTTTATCCTGTTTTCTCTGCTTGATAAAATTGGCCAATGTACCTACAATTGCAAGGTTACAGATGCCGATATTCTGGAAAGCTTAAATTATTACAATTCATTATAAGTTAAGAACAACGTATGACATTTACCGGCAGCGATATTTCTGTAGGCACTTTATTTGGAGGGGTAATTGTTTTGACCTTGGTCGAAATGTATTTCAGCTATGCCCACGACCGTAAGCTGTATACCAAAAAGGATACGCTAAACAACATCTACCTGATGTTGGCTGCAGTTTTGGTTAACCTGACCATGAAAACGGCCACGTTTTTTCTTTTGCAGTACTGCTACGAGAACTATCGCCTGTTTCAAATCGAAAATGTTTGGCTATATTGGATCGTACTGATCCTGGCGCAGGACTTTTTGTATTGGTTTCTGCATACCGTGGGCCATTACGTTCGCTTTTTCTGGGCCATGCACGTTACGCACCATTCCTCAGAATATTTCAACCTCACTACGGGCTTCCGCTCAACGGTTTTTGAACCTCTGTACAGGGTATTTTTCTACCTGCCTTTGGCCTTTATGGGCTTTAATGCGCTAGATGTACTTTTTGCCTATTTGGTAACCCAAATTTATGGCAATATTGTGCACACCCAAACCGTGGGCAAGCTCCACCCTAT
>JBCNPG010000475.1:0-3256 GCA_039593445.1 Pedobacter sp. | reverse complement strand
GCTGCGATCCATAAGTAAATACGAATGCACCGCTCCTGCCATCGTTTTTGAACAAGGTTTGTCCTGTAGGATCGATGGCCTGTACGCGCCAAGCGTATCTTTTGCCCACTTTTAAAGGCGGATCGAGCTGGCTTAATGTATAAGAGGTGGTCGTAAGCGTTTTATTGATAAGCGGAAAAGAAGTTGAATTCAATACCTGGTTGGGATCTCCGCCCGCCAAAGGCATTTCGGCCACTTGCAAAATATATTGGGTGGTAGGTGGTGCATAGCCCGCATTGATCCAGTTAAATACCATTACCTGTGGGTCTACGGTTTTTACACTGACATTGGCCAGCGGGTTAATAAGTACCGGTGCATCAGGATAGGCAATGCTAATGGTGGTACAACCGAGTGGTGCTGTTGCCGAAACCACTTGGTTGGTATTCATATCAACGGCTTGAATACAAAAAGTATAATTGCCCTCAGGCAAGCGCGAGGTTTGTACCAGTTTTACCTTGTCGATACCGTAAACATTAAGCGAATTGAGGTCGAAAATATCCTTTAAAGCCAAACCATTGAGCTGTTTGGTTTCCCTGGGATTTAAAATGATGGGCTGCAAAGGCACATAAGTAGACTTGGTGGAAATTTTAATGCCATTATCGCCCTGCAACTGACCGGTAAGCTTAAGCTTGAGTTGGCTGGCAGATGTATTTTGGATGATGAGCAATACTTTGCTGGCATTTGGCCCAGAATAATCCGAATAATACGGCGAATACGGCGGAACGATGTTGACGGTAATATTTACCGCATTGGCTTGGGCATCAACTGTTTTGGCATCTCCCAAAAAAAGCAGCACCAAAACAGAAACCACAAACCAAGGATTCCAATTTTTATTGTCGAACGAAGCGATATATTTTCTAAAACTGTTCATAGCTATATTTTAAAAAGAGTGCACTAGGCCCAAGTTCGTCCTGATTTCGTTGAATGACGGCAGCGTAACATCTTTCGAATTGCTTTTAAGGTAATTTACCTGCAGATTGGCGGCATCGCGTTTACCTATGCGATATGAGCCATTGAGGTTGGCGCTAAATATGTTGCCGGCATTCAGGTTATTATTGCGTTGCAACTGGTAGCTGAGCGAAGCATTAAGCCCCAGCTTGCCGTTGTTAACCGCTTGGGTTACGCCCAAAGTAGGCCCATAAAAAACCGTACGCCCAAAAGCTACATCGGCTACCGTGTAATTGATATTGGCGTTAGCGGCAAAGCTCTTTTTGGGCAGGCCAAACTGGTAAGAAAAATTAATCGCCTTGCTGTTCGACTTGCTATTTGGTGCGGTATATTCATTCAAATCGACCAACGACTGGATATTGCCTACCAAAATAAAACCGTGCGTCATACTTTCCCGATTGATATTGTACCGCAGCACCGTATTCAGGTTATGGTTGGTCCGGGCCACCCGCAACATATCGATAATGGGGTTGAGGCCACGATCTTGCGTGATCCCATAATTGGTGTAGCGTACATCAATGCCATAATTTGTTTTATTGAAAGATGCGTTGATGCTCCCTATTTTTCGGTTAGAGCGATAGGCTTTATCGTGCAGAATATTGTCGTTCTGCATCCCAAAGCTTCCGTTCAACTGCAATTGCCCCTTAATCAGCTTCAACATGCCTTCCAGCGTATAGTTTTGGACGTCTGTTTCGAAATAATAGGCGCCCATGCTCTTATAGTCAGGATCTACCCGGCGATACATCAGCTTTACGCCATAGTTTTGGGCATTATAGCCGATACTGGTCTGTGCCGCAGTGAGCAATTGCGTAGAAGCGTTGAGCGTAATCAGTTTTTTAATGAACCCTATTTTATCGAGCTTGAGGTTCTGCACGGTATCCGACAGTACGTTGCGCGTATAAACGCTACCCGAAGCATCCATTTCGACTACAAAATGCTTGAGGAAACTAAACCTGGAAGAAAAACCCAATACCATGTTTTCGGAAGGGCTCAGCTCAACCGAAGGTTGCGTATTCAAAGAATTGATATGGTCTTTGGCATCCAGAAAAATAAGATCGAAGTGGTTACGTTCTGTACCTACACCTACCTTTACGCTATAGCCGGTTCTTTTGTAAGCTGGCTGCTGTGCAAGGGCCAAAGGCTGATTGGGATCGGCTTCAATGGCTTTATTAAAGCGGCCATAGATAAATCCCAGCCTTAACTTGCCAGGATTTAATTCTACGCCGCCACCTAAAAAGTTATGTCCGGCCAGGGTAAAAGGCGAAAACTCCAAACTTCGCCAGCCAGCGTGAAAGGTGGCCCATTTGTAGGTCGGACTAATGCCATATTGGTTAAAGGGCTGCGTATAGCTGCGTTGCTGGTCGCTAACTACAACAGAAAACGGAAAAGCTACGCCATAGAGCGAGAGCGTTGGTGCCCCACTCAGCAAATAGGAAAATTCGCGTTGCCTGGCGGGAATGCCATTCACATGATAGGTACCGATGCCCAAACCGAAAGATCCGGTCAGTGCAAATGGCTTTTGTTTGGCTATCGTTCCCAAATCTTGGGCAAGTAGCTTATCTGGCAAGGCCAATAGGCCAAAAGCAACAGCAAAGGGCAACACTAATCTTTTCATCACTAGCTTTTTAAATGGTTAAGAATCGTTGCCCGCTATTTCAGTTTTACAAAATCGCTTTCCTTTAAGTTAAGCTGCTGCATGACTTGTTGCATTGGCATTGCACTTACGTTATTGCCCAAAAAGCCCGTTGTACTTGCTGGAGCCACTACAATACGCACTTTATCAAACTCGAGCAAAACATCGCTTGTATTGCTTCTGCTGACAAAAATCCTTACGGCTGCGTTCGTAGCACCAGTGGTTAAATTGTACGAATAATGTTGTGGCAAACCAGTATCGTAGTTGGTGAAGGATAGCTGCATCCATTTTTTCTGCAGATCGGTAGTTTTGATGCGTACATAAACCAGTATACTGCCAGATTGTGCCGCTACAGCTGCCAACATGGGCAAATTGAACACCGACGTGGTATCGTTGAACGTGGTATGCCTGTCCATTCTCAATTTGAAGTTGATTCCATCAAATACGTTGAATTTTGTGGTCCAATCGAACGTGCTGGCTTCGGTAGTTTCGAAAGCCATTACGCTGCCCGTGCCATCGGCACCCTTAAGCGAAGTACCACTGCCCCATAGGCCACTTGCCTTAGGGCCATACATGGTATAGGTAAGAATGTCTAGGTAAAAATCTCCGTTAACGCCCAAACTATTGTCGGGCACT
>JBCNPG010000474.1:0-3267 GCA_039593445.1 Pedobacter sp. | reverse complement strand
TACGCTCCATAAAGTAAGCTGGTCGTGCAGGTTAAAACCAAAATGAGGTTTGATCTTCGCCCTACAGGTTTTCAGGATTTTGGCTTCTGCAGAGGCTTCTTTCAAAAAATCGCGATTAATGTCTATTTGCTGAGCGTTTCTTCTGGTAAAGGCTTCGGCACCGTCTGGATTGACCATGGGGATGATATCCAGTTGGCAGCTGGTCTCCAATAGTTTTACGAGAGGATCATCGCTTTGCAGGAAATTGAACAGATCGAACAAGGCCATGGTACCCGTGGCTTCGTCGCCATGCATCTGGCTCCACAGCATGATTTTAATGAGGCCATTGCCCCAAGTAATATGGTAGATACTTCGTCCTTTTACCGAAAGGCCTATTTCTTCCTTGCTAAAGGATTGGGGCAGCTGCTCAAGCAATTGCATAATGTCCTTGTGCTTGAAAAAGCGGTTGGTTAAGCTGTTTTCTTTAAATCGATGGAAGTTTTGGAGGATGGATGTTATCATAGTCGTTTAACCAAAATTACATAAAAAAGAGGCAATCTTTTAAGGATTGCCTCTTTTGGTTCATTGGTTCATTGGTTCATTGGTGATGAACTAATGTTAGTCGAAAACCGAATTAAGGTTTCTCGTCGGTTAACTCAAAGCCCCATGTTTTTCCTTTTTCGGTTGCAGGAATACCACTTACCATCCATACCGGCGCTTTAGCCCCTTTTAAATAGTAGTCGAAAAATTGTTGCTCGCGAATTTGGATGTCTTTTCTGTTTTGGCGCTGTACCAAATTGTGGGCTTCGTTGTTGTAGTTCAATAACCAGGCCGGTTTGCCCAAACGCTTTAAGCCGGTAAACATTTCAATGCCTTGGTACCATGGCACGGCGCCATCGGCATCGTTAGACATGATGACCACTGGTGTGGTTACTTTCGGCAAATTGAACAATGGCGAGTTTTCGATATAAAGCTCTGGCTTTTCCCAAAGTGTAGCACCGATACGGCTTTGTGTTTTTTCGTATTGGAACTGTCTGTTCATGCCACTTTCCCAACGGATACCGCCGTAGGCAGAAGTCATGTTTACCACTGGAGCACCAGCCCAGGCAGCGGCATACATATTGGTAGCCGTAATGAGGTGGGCCACTTGGTAACCGCCCCAGCTTTGGCCTTGGATACCGATCTTGCTGCCATCAACCCATGCGTTTTTCTTTAGGCTCTCTACACCAGAGTTGATAAACTCTTCGGCCGATTTGCCTGGATGTCCTGTTTCGTAGCTGATGTCTGGTGCAAACACCAAGTAGCCATTACTTACAAAGAAAGGAATGTTTAAGCGCGATGGAGTAGGCGAAGGCGCATTGTAGGTATACAACCCATCAGAAAGCTTTTCGTAGAAATAGACGATCATCGGGTATTTTTTGTTCGGGTCAAAGTTCTCTGGCTTATATAAAATGCCTTCCGATTTGTAGCCTTTTGGCGTGGTCCATTTAACCAATTCGGCAGTTCCCCAGTTGTAGCTGGCTTGTTGCGGATTGGTATTGCTTAATTTGATTGCGGTTTTAAGCTGGTCTTTCGAAATGTAAACATCAGGAGAGTTTACATAGCTGCCTTTGTCGAACATATAAACCTCTGCATCTTTGGCTTTAACCAGGTTCGAGTATTTGGCTGGCGCCATCACCACCAATTCTGGTGCTTTGTCATTGCTGATGGCTTTGCGGTAAAAGCCGTTTTCCTTGGTTGCATTGTTGAAGGCGTCTAGCCATAGCACATCTTTTTTAGTAAAGAACCTGGCTTCCGGATCAACTCTTTCGGCACGGAAAGTAATGTTGTTCTGACGGCCAAAGCCATTGGTGATGTTTTTAGGAGCTGTTTTACCATCCGGAGAAAAGGCCCAGATATCGTAACGGTCGTATAAGTACACCAGCTTGTCTTCTTCAAGCCATCCGGCAGAGCCGTAGCTGTTGGGCAAATCCGGAACGTCGTTGTCTTCGTCGTAAAACTTAACGTTCATGCCTGCATTGAGCGCTACGGTTTTGCCTGTTGCAATTTGGTAACTGTTCCAAAGCCCTGTTTTTTTATCGAAATAAAGGATATAATTACCATTTGGCGAAGCGGCCGCAATGCCGTTAAGACCTTCTAAAATCTTTTTGCGTGCACCTGTTTTGGTATCAACCAAATAATAATCACGTTGCGAACCGCCAGTCCACTGTGAAGCAATACGGTTGCCATAATCGGTAGAAGCCAACACAAAATTGGCATCGCCTTCTTTCACCAAGCTGGCGTCTGGCAGCTTAACATCGGTAAGAGGCACAATTTTGGCATCTGCGCTATAGATGTCGATTACGGTCAGGTAGTTCTTCTTCAGGTCTCTGTCCAGGTTTTTCAGCTGCATAGGCTGTAAATAATCATCCTTATAGCCCCAGATATCGAGTTTGGCATTTTCGAAATCTACCAAGGTGGTATCTTTTGGCTTTTTGATTGGCGCAATACCGAAGAACAATTTGTTGCCGTCTTTGCTGAAGTTCAATCGGCTGTCGCCACTTATCGCATATTTGGCCGGCATACCCGTCATGTCTCCGTCTACCAAAATTTGTGCGGTGTCTAAGGTCAGCGAGTTGTAATAGATGTTAAAATCCTTGATTTCGGCTTTTTCGGGGCTGGTCTCGCCTAAAAATGCCAAATGTTCGCTGTCATCATCAAAGGTAAAGCCTTTAAAGTTTCCTTTGCCTTTAACCAGGGTTTTTAAAATGCCTTTTTCTGTATTCAATAAAAATACCCCTTGTGGTGCATCTTTTTCTTTTTTAGAACCGGTGCAGGCAAAAACCAATAGCTTGCCGTCTTTGCTAAAGCTGTAGTCGCTTACAAATTTGTACACACGGTCCTGACCGGTGGCCAGGTTTTTTACAATGAGGTCGGTACCTTCTTTGGCCGCGCCACCCGCAGGCTCGTCATCGGCAAAAAAGTAGTCCGAATCGTTTTTGTTTGGTTCGCTTCCCTGTGGAGCAGGTTTAGTTTTTTTGCTGGTATCAGGTGCTTTTTCTAGGCTATAAGCCAACAATGGGGCACCATTTTCAGGAAACTTGAACGATCTAACACGCGGAATCTTGGTTACAGCCAAAGTAGTAAGATTGGCAATGCCCAAGGTATCTTTGGTCATCTCGTCTGGTTTTTTCTTTTTGATCCTCGCCATTCTGGTATCTTTGAAAAAAGGTTTAATGGCAAAAGCGGCGAACTTAGAATCGGCACTAAACTGCGCAAAGCTGCCCCTAGGCACTTTTATTTTCTGTG
>JBCNPG010000473.1:0-3268 GCA_039593445.1 Pedobacter sp. | reverse complement strand
CTTGCAAGACTGCATAGCCGACGATCCGGAAACAGCCATCAAATTTTTGAAAAAGGCCGAAAACAATGTGGAGCGGTTAAGCTACCTCATCAACGACCTCGATTCGATCTCTAAGCTCGAAACCGGAGAGATCCCCATCAATTTCCAAAAATTCGACTTTGTAGTCTTGGCCAAGGAAGTAATGGACAGCCTGGAAGACAGGGCCATGGCCCACAAAATCAAGCTCGACTTTAAGGACAAATATACCGCCCCAACCATGGTGTATGCCGACAAGGAAAAAATTAGGCAGGTGATGATCAACCTGATCCAGAACTCCATTAAATACGGCAATGAAAATGGCGCTACAGCCATTAAGATCTTTGAACTGCACGACCAGTTTCTGATTGAGGTAACCGACAACGGCATCGGCATTGAAGAGAAGCACCTGAACAGGCTGTTCGAGCGTTTTTACCGCATCGATTCGCACCGCTCGCGCAAGGAAGGGGGCACAGGCTTGGGCTTGGCTATTGTGAAACACATCCTGGAGGCCCATCAGCAAACCATTTCGGTGCGCAGCACACCCAATATCGGAACCACTTTTGCATTTACCTTAGAAAAGGCCAACCAGAACGATTTATTAAAATAGTTGGCAGAGTTAACATTAACTTAACATACCAAGCTTAGTTTTGTACCATATTTAATGAGTATGAATAGCATTTTTAGCTTCTTTACCCCTAAGGACAAAAAATTCCAACCTTTATTTGAGCAAGCTGGAAGCAATGTTTTAAAGATTGCAGAAGCATTATTGGTCGTGGTAACCACCACTGACTTGGAGAAAAGAAAAGAAGCCATCAAGGAAGTTGAACGCCTTGAGCATGTGGGCGATGATATTACGCACACCATCTTTATTGAACTGAGCAAGAACTTCATCACGCCTTTCGACCGCGAAGATATCCATTCTTTGGCCAGTGCCATCGACGACATTGCCGATTACATCCACGCTTCGGCTGGCAACATCGAACTGTACAACATGGTTAACATTGGCGATGCCATGGTAAAATTGGCCGAATTGCTGGTAGAAATGTGTGCCGACTTGGAAAAAGCCATCAAGGAATTGAGAAGCTTTAAAAACATCCGTGTAATTGCCGATGCCTGCGTAAGGATCAACAGTGCCGAAAACCAGGCCGATTATGCCTGCAACTTGGCCATTGCCCGTTTATTTGAGTTTGAAACCAACGCCATAGAATTGATTAAACAGAAGGAGATTTTGCAAACCCTCGAAATCGCAACCGATAAATGCGAGGACGCGGCAAACGTGCTTGAATCTATCTTGGTTAAAAACGCCTAACAAAAAATATGAGTTTAACCCTACTTTTTGTCATCATTGTATTAGCCCTGATTTTCGACTATATCAATGGCTTTCATGATGCCGCCAATGCCATAGCTACCATTGTTGCCACGAAGGTATTAACGCCTTTCCAGGCAGTACTTTGGGCAGCTTTTTTTAATTTTTTGGCTTATTGGGTATTTGGTTTTGGCGTTGCCGATACGGTAGCTAAAACCGCCAACACCATGGAAATCAACCTGGTGGTAATTCTGGCTGGTGTCATCGCAGCCATTATCTGGAACCTGTTAACCTGGTGGCTGGGTATTCCTTCGAGTTCTTCGCATACCTTGATCGGAGGCTTTGCGGGCGCCGCTATAGCCCATGCGGGCTTTAATGTTGTACTTTGGTACAAAGAAGGCAAAGCAGGCGAAATGCCGACCGGTGTTTTGGTGATCCTGGGCTTTATTGTACTGGCTCCGGTTATTGGAGCGGTTATTTCCTACTTTATTTCGGTTTGGTTCCTGCATTCTTCTAAAAAGAGCATTTGGCCCAAATTGTTTACCGTGGCCTTAATGCTGGTTGTAGGCATTTACATTTACACCCAAATTAAATTTTACCACGAAATCAAACATCCGCGTTTCGAATCGCATTTTTGGAGCGTAGTGCTCGAGGCGCACAACATCAAATGGCTGTTGGTGGCTTTTATCGTGATGTCGGTCAGCTTTTTCTGCCTCATTTTTAGCAGCCTGAACCAAACGCAGTCTACTGCTTGGTTACGCAAGATGCAGCTCTTATCATCAGCCTCGTTTAGCTTGGGCCATGGTGGTAACGACTCGCAAAAGGTAATGGGCATCATTGCTGCTGCCGTTGTGGTTTACATCCATACCAGTGGCGTATCTATGGATAGCCTCCCTTCGTGGCTACACGTAATCCTACCTTCAAAAGGGGCCAACGGCGAAGAAATCGCAGGGCAAATGCCCGACTGGATCCCGCTGGCCTGTTACAGTGCCATTGCGGCCGGAACGTTGAGCGGTGGTTGGAAAATCGTCAAAACCATGGGTTCTAAAATCACTAAGGTAACTCCGTTTGAAGGCGTAACTTCCGAAACTGCAGGTGCCTTAACCTTATATTTTACCGAACATCTTAAAATTCCGGTAAGTACTACCCACACCATTACTGGATCCATTATCGGTTCTGGATTAACCAAAGGCGTATCGGCGGTAAAATGGGGTGTAACCGTAAAACTAATTTGGGCTTGGATACTCACCATACCCGTGTCAGCGGTGCTGGCGGCGCTGGTGTACTACTTGTTAAGCATATTTATCCACTAATATAAAAAGGCTTTAAGATTTAACTTAAAGCCTTTTTTTCATTTCAAGCGCTACCTGTTGTGCATCGGTATCGCCATGCTGTTCCAGATTTTCTATGATATGTCTGCGATTGGTTTCCGTATGATTTTGGCTCAGCTTGAAAACATTGGCCAAGCTTTCTACCCTGATTTCGAAACCACTGATGGCTTTGAGGTTTTTTTCTACGTAATCATCAGTCATGTGGTGAAAGGCCGCTTTGCTCGTTGCCGGATTTTCATAACTGTTGGTTAGCTGTTTAATCGCTTGCCGGCTTTCGTCTTCATCCATCAACCTGATCTTTCCCTTGGCCTGCACCGAGCTATAGTTCCAGGTAGAAGCTACGGCTGGCTTTTCGTAAACCGAGGCACTTATGTAGGCATGGGCACCCGTAAACAAGGCCAGTACATTTTCGTTACGGGCAAAAGCGTCGTGGTGATCGGTTTTTTTCATCACGTGGTCAACAATACGCAAACCCAGCTCGTCTTGATAAAGCTGAACCGGCACCTGGGTAGCTACGGGATACATTCCATCAAACCCGATTAGGGTAATGAAAGGGTGCGCCTGCATAAAAGCCCATACTTTTTGGGCGTCTTTTTCTTCAAAATTAGCGCTT
>JBCNPG010000472.1:0-3282 GCA_039593445.1 Pedobacter sp. | reverse complement strand
GCATCAGCCACAGGCACATCTGACTTGATGAAATTTACCGTGACATCAAAAGTGCTGAAGTACCATGTTTTTTCTGGCAGGTGCGTGAGCAGGAAGTAAAAAAACAGGAAACCAATAACAGCTATGGCTATGGCAACAACCAATTCATTTTTGGTGCTCCACAATACCTCTTTATGCTGGTGGTCTTCCCTGTTTTTCCAGATGACCCAACCATAGATGCTCATCACCAAATAATACATATTGAGCATAATTTCTGCGTAGAGATGGGCATTGAACAAAAGATACATGCCCAGCAAAATGGAAACAATGCCTGTTGGATAGAGCCAAATACTGTTCTTTCTGGCCAATAGAACTTCTGAAACACCAAAGCCAACTGCCAGCCATTCGATTATTGGCGTATGTATAATTTGGTTCTTGAACAGCATGAACCAGTCTTGAAAATTCATTTACAATACAATGCCTTTTACAGCTTAAAAATTAACGGAAAACTGCTTTCAGGGCGAAACAGCATTGTAAATAACCTCTTCCCTACGTCGGCATTATCCGAATCAGGTGCATTTGAAGTTTAAAGTATTAAGTTCAAAGTTTAAAGCAATTCAACTTATAACTTCTGACTTTTAACCTTTAACCTCAAAATGGGTATAATCTCAGCCGAGCAGTTGGTAAGGGCTTACACAACCGAACAGCACCCCTTTGAGTTGGCCAAATATAAACAATTAATAGCAGTTAGCGGTTTTCGGAAGCACCTTTCGGTATACACTGGATTTAAGCACAAAATCTAGCATTAACAGTAAGTTTTCTGCTGCCAGTATACGACAAGACTGCCAGCAAACATTTAGTGTACTGATAATTAAATATTTACAAATTTTTATTATATTTATTACTACCCTATTAATCAAACCTAAAAACATGAAAAAACTAAAAAGCTTAGGGAAAGCCCTAGACAGAAAAGAAATGAAAAAAATTAATGGTGGTTATCACCGTTGCGAAGAAGGCTATGTCTGCGGACCTCCATGCCCCGATCCTTATGGACCAGGTGGCATTGGGATTGGTTGGGAATGCGACGAACCCAATGGTGCTTGCAAACCTGTTCAATGCTACTATTATTAAATAAAGAAAGGTCGGGCTCATTAGTGCCGACCTTCTTTAAAATGGCAATACCATTGTATAGCAATATTTCATATTAATGGCTAAAAAAATCCCAGCTGACCTTTATCGTCAATTTTGATATCGTCGGGATTGGTAATTTCCAAGTCTATTTTTTTGGCGGGTTTGGCTTCTTCAACGGGTTTGGCCTCAGGAGCTGGTGCAGGTTTGGCCTCCTCTTTAGTCGGTTCTTTTTCAATCACTGGCTTTGGAGCATCTGCTTTAAACAATGGCTTTTTCTTCGGCGCAACCGGCTCTACTGCCGTTGCATCAGCTTCTTGGCTTGTCGGAAGTTCAACAGCTTCTACCGCTTCTGGCACGACCTCGTCAATCGTCATTTCCTCTACCGTTCCTTCGGCCGTTGTTTCATTGGTGGTAGCCTGCGAATCTGCAGTTGCATCGTTTTCGTTTGCATCCTTTTCCTCTGATACCGCATTTTCAATCAGTTCGGTTCCAATCTCCAGCTCGGCACCCACCAGGCTTACGCTTTTTACTTCGTGTTGCGATAGCCTATTGCCATTGGCTTTCATGCCTTTTACGTCGATCAGACCAGCCAAATCAACCACCAGGGTTTCCGGTATCTTCGTTTTGCCTTTTTCTACATCGATCTGCACCTGCGCATCGGGTTTGCCGGTAATGAAAATCATTTTCGAGCCCGGCTCTTCACTGATAATAGTTACTTCTTTGCCCGCAGGCTGCATTTCAAACACAAAGCGCTTTACAAAATAGTTTTTGGCCTTGGCATCGTAATGCACCAAGCCATAAACCCTTTCCGGATCGTGCTTTTGCATCAGGACGATACCTGGATCAAAGTGGTTGCTCAAGTCGAAAGAAGTGAGTTCGTACCAGCCTGCGGCATTGACCTGAAGGATTTTGTCGTCACCGTCAAATTCGCCCAAGTATTTGCCCCTGCCATCTACGTTCAAACGCTTCAACAGATCGTCGTACCAGATTTTAAGCCCCGATAAGGTAGAAACGCCCTTGCTTTTCAGCAATACTTTTTTAACAGGATATTTAGAGACAATGTTGCCCATCGATCCACGGCCTTTGATGGCCAATTCGGCAAAATCGAGGTCAAATTGCAATTTTTTGAGTTTAGAATGCGGCTTCAATTGGACGGTAACAATTTCGGCCTCGCCATTCGGGTTGGCGGTAAAATACAGCACCTTAGAGCCTTTGCCACCCTTAGTAAGGTCGTATTCCTTATCGCGGGTAACGCCCAGCACGGCAAAACGCTTAACATAATTGGTGCCGCTTGCGCCGTCTTTATAAATGAGGTTATAAATGGTACGTTCGTCGTTCTTTTTGAAAACCTGGGCGTGAATGATACCCTTGCCCACAAAGGTTTTGTCGGCTACCTTGGTTACGGTAAATTTGCCATCTTCCCTGAATACGATGATCTCGTCGATATCCGAACAGTCGGCCACGAACTCATCTTTGCGTAGCCCTGTTCCAATGAATCCGTCTTCGCGGTTCATGTACAATTTTACGTTGGCCAAGGCTACCTTAGAAGCTTCAACCTTATCAAATAAGCGGATTTCGGTTTTGCGTTCGCGTCCTTTGCCATATTTGTCCTTAAGTTTCTGGAACCAGGCAATGGCATAATCGGTTAGGTGGCGCAGGTGCCCTTTTACCACTTTGATTTCATCTTCCAATGCCTTCATCGCTTCGTCGGCCTTTTTCACGTCGAAGCGGGTAATGCTGCTCATGGGCTTATCGATCAGCTTCTTGAAATCTTCGGGCAGGATCTCGCGATACAGGGAAGGTTTAAACGGATCGAACAAGATATTCAATACGGTAACTACAGCTTCAAAATCGCTGGCATTTTCATATTCGGCATTTTTGTACATGCCCTCCTGGATGAATATTTTAAGCAGCGAGCTGAAAAATATCTTCTCCTGAAGTTCGTGCAAACGGATTTCGAGCTCGCGTTTTAACAATGCCTTGGTGTGCATTGTATTTTGCGCCAAAATATCATTTACGCTTAAAAACTGTGGCTTCTCATCTTTGATGATACAGGTATTTGGCGATATGGAAACCTCGCAGGCCGTAAAGGCATACAAGGCATCGATAGTTACATCGGGCGAAATGCCTGGTGCCAGTTGCACCACGATTTCTACATTCTGCGCCGTGTTG
>JBCNPG010000471.1:0-3307 GCA_039593445.1 Pedobacter sp. | reverse complement strand
GCACTTATGCCGGTCTATCGAGCGAGTGGCAATATAACTCGACCATGTTTCTGTACAGCGCTTCTTTTGTACGTTTGAGAGAAGTGACTTTAGCCTATAATGTGCCAGCGACCTTTGCCCGTAAGTTGAGATTGCAAAACCTGAAATTGTTCGCCACAGGCATGAACCTGCTTACTTTTAGCAAATACCCTGGCGGCGATCCGGAGATTGCGCGCGACTTTGAAAATCCGCAAGACAGGAACATGAGCCCTAACGTAACTTATTTGACTACACCACAGCAAAAAACTTACACTTTTGGCTTATCAACATCATTTTAGGCATAGACATTAATAGACAAGAAAATGAAAATCAATTATAAAAACATTTCAAAATCATTCTTGGTGCTTGCCGTGTTGACGGTTATCGGTACCGGATGTAAAAAATTCTTGGAAGCGCCATCCCCAGAATCAATTCCAAAGGATGTGGCCATTGCCGACGAAACCGGCTTGAAAGCCGAAATGAACTCGGCCTACCAAATTGTAGGTGGCGGCAACATGTTTGGTGGCAAAATACAGGTGATCAACGACATGCTGGCCGACCAATTGAATGGCCAGCAGCTGAGTGGCGATTTTGGCGAAATCTTCGGGCGTAAAACCTCGGTATTCGGTGAATATAAAAATGCGATGTACACCGATATCTACCAAGCCATTTATCGCTCCAATATCGTACTGGAAAACCTGGATAAAGCTTCTAGCCTCAAAGATAACCTTGAAGGCCAAGCTAGGTTTATCAGGGCATTGTGCCACTTTGAAGTGGTGCAATTGTTTGCCCAGCCTTATGGCTTTACCGCCGATAACTCGCATTTGGGTGTACCGATCAGGACCAGCACAACCATCAATCCAGGCGTTCGTTCTACTGTAAAACAAGTATACGACCTGATTATCGGTGATCTGAAAACGGCAGAAACCAAATTGCCAGACGACAATGGAGGCTACGCTACCAAATGGGCGGCCAAGGCTTTGCTCGCCAAGGTTTATTTTCAAATGAACGATTTCCAAAATGCCTACCTCTATTCGAATCAAGTTATTGCCAGCAACAAGTTCACCTTAGATGCCACTTATGCAGTGCGTTTCTCTGAAACGGGTTCCAAAGAGAGCATTTTTAAAATTGTGAATACCAAAGGCGCTTACGAACCAGGAGGCGAATTGAGAGGTCAGTACCGTTCTGATTTCAGCTTGCCAACCCTGCGCTTCACCACCGATTTTTACAGCAGCGTAAATACGCCAAACGATGTACGCAAAGCTTTGTACGACAATGCAAAATATCCTGGCTTTATAGTGACCAAAAAATACAATGCAGATCGTTTTGAAATTCCCGTACTGTATTTAACAGACATGAAACTGATCAGAGCCGAATCTGCTGCAGAAACCGGACAAAACCTATCCGTTGGCGCACAAGACATCAACGACATTTTGAACAGGGCTTATGCAGGTACCAAAAGTATTCCGCTCAATTCATCAGCCAGTTTAATCAAAAGCAATGCCCGTTTCGAGCGCAGCATCGAGTTTGCCGGCGAGGGCAATCGGATTTCAGAGATCAAAAGAATAGGTGCCAAAGGCGAAAATATCGATAAACGTGGCGCTCCTTGGAACTGTCCTGGTTTGGTACTCCAATTTCCGCAGGGCGAAATGGCCAGCAACACAGCTTTCCAACGCAATCCAGAAGGAGGATGTAATTAGTTAAGGAATTAGGAAGGGAGAGAATGATCAAATTAAACCATACGTACATTCAAACCCATTCATTCAAAATCAAATAACATGAAAAAGATCAAATATATCGTACTGGTATCCATCATCGCTACCATTTGGGGATGCAAGCCAGAAGAGTTTGGACCGATTGTAGGTTCGGAGGAAAACTTTCTCAAAGAAATGCAGGGCACCTGGAACCTGACTAAAGTTACACAGGTAGATCAGAATGCGGTCTCTAATGGATGGCCTTACAAGGAATTGGATATTACCAACATTTATCCTTACAAAGAATTAGTGGTTTCCTTTCAGGGCGATGCCTCAGGCAACCCTTCTACTTTTACCATCACGCCCGGCAATTCGCCAAAAATTGCCGACCTCAACTCAGGCAATTGGAGCGTAGACAATGTAAAGGCACCAACCGTGATTACGCTGAGCAACAATGGGCAAACCTCAAAACTTACCCTAGGCTCGTACGCCAACCTGAAGAACGGAAAGTTCTACCTGAAAAGAGAAAAAAAGGCAAACGGTAAAACAATTTTGGTTTACCAATATGAATTCACGAAAAAGTAATCGATAAAATAGTTCGTCATGAAAAAATTAATACTATCTATCATATTCCTACTCAGCGCAACCTTTGCCTTTGCACAGGTAACGCTTAGTCCGGCTACTTTTACCGCCGAAGACGAGGTAACCATTACGCTAAACGTTTCCGGAACTCCACTTGCCGGCCTTAATGATATTTACATCTGGGCTTTCTCTAACGATGGTGTGGGTGGCGGCAAAGACGCCCTGACCAATGGGCAATGGGGCAATTCGGCCGATGCCGCTAAGATGACCAAAACCGGCACCAATATTTTTACCTTTAAATTTACCGGCACTACCCTATTCGGCCAAAGTCCGGCTGAATTGATCAATTTCGGCTTTTTGGCAAAAACCAAGGATGGCACCAAACAGACCCAGGATTATAAGCCTTACAAGTTTGACCCATTGGTTTTTATTCCTACGCAATTCAGGGTTTTCCCTTCTAAAATGGACCAAACCGATATGACTACGGTTTATTTTCACCAAGATCTGGCCACCGACCAAAACCTGCAACGCATGTTCGACATCAAAGTAAACCTTGTTTTTTACAACGATGCAACGCCGGTACCGGCTGTGGTAGCCACGAGGACAGCACTGGTTACCGTTAAGGAATCGAATATATTGTATTCTTATTCGTTCATTCCGGAGCGTTTGATCACCCTAACCGCAGGCACCAAGCTCACCAAGTTTACTTACCAGTTTACGGGAAGCGTAAAGGATGCCAATGGAGCCAATGTGCCCGTGGCTGGTCCGGTTACCGAAGTAGTTTATACCCCATTTAATTAAGCTCGCATATGAAAACCAAGATATTATACACTTTACTGGCAGTTGCAACAATTGCCTTCGGCTGTAAAAAAACAGAATTCGACGAGCAGTCTAAAGGCGAGGCACTGGGCTCATTTGCAAGCACCGCCCCTGCAAACAATACCATGCTGGTGCTGAACTCGGCTACGCCAAGTGCCAAGGTTACCTTTGCTTGGAGCGCCGCTACGCCAGGT
>JBCNPG010000470.1:0-3311 GCA_039593445.1 Pedobacter sp. | reverse complement strand
TTTCGTTAGAGAATTAATGAATATAAACGATTTTATAGTGCAAGTTGCACTTCCTGAACATCGTGTTTTCGCTGAAGAAATCTGCACTGAGATGGCAGAATCTGCAAAAGCAAGAGGTACAGGTATCGCAAAGCGTTCCCCAGCCTATGTGGCAGGCAAGATGGAAGAGGGGAAAGCTGTAATCGCCTTTCATAAAGATGGCCGTTGGGCCGGTTTTTGCTATATCGAAACCTGGAGCCATGGTCAGTTTGTGGCCAATTCTGGACTGATTGTTAGTCCGGAGTTTAGGAAAGCTGGCTTGGCACACGCCATTAAAGAAGCCATTTTCAAGCTTTCGAGAACCCTTTATCCCAAAGCCAAAATATTTGGTCTTACTACCGGATTGGCCGTGATGAAGATCAACTCGGATTTGGGCTACGAGCCTGTAACCTATTCTGAGCTTACCCAAGACGAAGATTTCTGGAAAGGCTGCCAAAGCTGCGTCAACTTCGAAATCCTGAAAATGAAGGAACGTAAAAACTGCATGTGCACCGCCATGCTTTACGATCCTGCCGAGAAAAAGCATGAAGCAGCCAAGATCTTTGCCGAAGAACTACAGAAAAAACCAGGTCTGTACGAGCGTTTTATGCGCATTAAGCAACGCTTGGTGGTGAAGCCGAAATCGGGCTTAAAATCAGTTTTGTTATTGTTTACCCTTTTATTTAAATAGCATAGTAACCCATGAAGAAAAAAGTTGTTTTAGCTTTTAGCGGAGGTTTAGATACCTCGTTCTGTTGCATCCACCTGGCCGAAGACCGAGGTTTGGAAGTACACTCGGTAATTGTAAATACCGGTGGTTTTTCTGACGAAGAATTACAGGAAATCGAAAAGCGGGCCTATGCTTTAGGTGTGGCATCGCATGCTACGGTTGACGAAACCGCCAACTACTACGACTCTTGCATCAAATACCTGATTTATGGCAATGTGCTTAAAAATGCAACCTATCCGCTTTCGGTGAGTGCCGAGCGCGTGAGCCAAGCTACCGCCATTGCCAATTACGTAAAGAAAATTGGTGCCGATTATGTAGCGCATGGCAGTACCGGTGCAGGGAACGACCAAGTGCGTTTCGATATGATCTTCAACATCCTGATCCCGAATGTAGAAATCATTACGCCGATCAGGGACCTGAAACTGTCCCGCGAAGCGGAAATTGAATACCTGCGCGAGCATGGGGTAGAATACAGTGCCGAAAAAGCTACCTATTCGATCAACAAAGGCTTGTGGGGCACATCGGTTGGCGGTAAAGAGACTTTAACCTCTCACGATACCTTGCCAGAAAGCGCTTGGCCAACCCAGGTTTCTGAAACCGAAGCGCGCAGGGTGGAACTGACTTTCGAAAAAGGCGAATTGACAGCCATCGATGGCGAAAAAATGGAACCGGTAAGGGCTATTCAAAAGCTTCAGGCCATTGCGCAACCCTTCGGTATTGGCAGAGATATCCACGTTGGCGATACCATTATTGGCATTAAAGGCCGCGTGGGTTTTGAGGCGGCTGCGCCCATTATCATTATCAAAGCGCACCACACTTTAGAGAAGCATACGTTAACCAAATGGCAGCTGAGCTGGAAAGAACAATTGTCGTCGTTTTATGGCAACTGGCTGCACGAAGGGCAGTTCCACGATCCGATTATGCGGAACATCGAAGCGTTTTTAACCGATACCCAAAAAACGGTGAGCGGCAAAGTGTTTGTCGAGCTGTTGCCTTATCGCTTCCAAATTATCGGAATCGAGTCGGCGCACGATTTGATGAGCAATAAATTCGGCAGCTATGGCGAAATGAACAATGCCTGGACCGGAGACGACGTCAAAGGCTTCTCTAAAATATTTGGCAACCAGGTCATGATCTGGCATAAAGTAAACGAAGAGGCATAAGGCTGAAGATTAATTCACTCAGCCTTTCGCCCTCTACCTTCCGCCTTCAACCTTAAAAAGATGAACAAAATCCTTTCCAAAGCAAACTGTTTAAGCCATTACAAATGGGGCAATAACTGCGATGGTTGGAATTTTGTTGTTGGCGACGATGCGGCCATCAAACAAGAGCTGATGCCTGCACAAACTGCCGAAAAATTGCATTACCATACTTATGCTACGCAGTTTTTCTTTATCCTAAAAGGAGAGGCCACTTTTTTAATCGAGGGAGAAACCAGTGTCGTCAATGCGCAAGAAGGCATACAAATCAAGCCAGGGCAAAAGCATAAAATCGTGAATGCCACTACGCAGGATTTGGAATTTGTGCTGTTTTCTTATCCATCAACCCAAAACGACAGAACCGATTGTGAGTAAGATTGAAATCAAACAAATAGACAAAACAGAAGCTAACCTCGTTGTTGCACTGTTTAACCAATACCGCGTGTTCTATAAGCAGTTTTCGGATATCGGTATGGCGCAGGCTTTCATCAACGAACGTTTGCAAAACAACGAATCGATCATTTTTGTGGCCTTGGATGCCGAAGTGCAAAAACCGGTGGGCTTTACACAGCTTTATCCTAAATACTCGTCGGTAAGGCTGGTGCAAAACTGGATCTTAAACGATTTGTATGTAGACGAGGCTTACCGTAAGCAAGGCATCGGCGAAAAGCTGATCAAAACCGCGATGGATTTTGCCAAGAACAGGGGTTCGAAATTTGTGCAGCTGGAAACAGCGGTTGATAACTACACCGCGCAAAGCTTGTACGAGGCCATCGGATTTAAAAAACAAGAACCAGAGGCAGATTTTCTGCTCTACAAAATAGAAGTAAACTCATAGAGATGAACAAGATCAAAGCAGGTATAATTGGCGGGGCGGGTTACACAGGTGGCGAATTGCTGCGTATTTTGGTGAACCACCCACAGGTAGAAATCGCTTTTGTAAACAGCAGCAGCAATGCGGGCAACCTCATTTCGGATGTACATACCGATTTGTTGGGCGATACGGATTTGAGATTTACCAGCGAAATTCCGCAAAACATCGATGTGTTGTTTTTGTGTGTTGGCCATGGTGATGCCAAGAAGTTTTTGGATGCCAACCCAATTAACGAAAGCATCAGAATCATCGACCTTTCGCAGGATTTCAGGCTAACTGCCAACTCAAAACTGTCAGCTGCCACTACCGAACGCCAGTTCGTGTATGGTTTGCCAGAACTGAACCGCGAAGCGATCAAAACCGCCAAGAACATAGCTAATCCGGGATGTTTTGCCACCTGCATCCAATTGGGCCTATTGCCTTTAGCGGCTAAGGGCTTGCTGAACGGCGAAGTGCATATCAATGCCACTACGGGATCAACCGGTGCCGG
>JBCNPG010000047.1:0-10891 GCA_039593445.1 Pedobacter sp. | reverse complement strand
TTTTACAAAAAAAGAGCGCAAAAGTGTGTTTGGCATAAAGCTGCAGTTCCTGATATGGCGTCAATTTCATCGAAAACGCAGAAAGCCTTAACCAAAATCGGGCGCAAATAAACGATCCTGCCATAGCGCTGGTTGGTGGAGGTTTTTATGCACAAAAAAAGCCCGGCAATTGGATTGCCGGGCTTTTTGCTTGAAGCTCGAATGCTTATTTTTCTTTTGTAAACGTATAATCGTTGCCGTTCTCGCTTATTTTCATTTCGTTTTTGGCAGGATTAAATTCTACATCTACTCCGCCTTCTTCGTTCGTAAACTTATTGCCGCTTACATATACCAAGCCAAAAGCTGGTTGCGCGCCTGCCTGCGCCATTAACTTGCCGTCAACTTTGGTAATTACGATTTTGATAGGTACGCCTTGGGCAGCGTAGGTACCTACATAGGCATCTAGATTTGCAGGTGCCGCTGCCGCAGTTGATGAACCACTAGCTGTCCATTTATTGTTGTCAGGATTGCTATCTGGCAACACTCTTTCTGGATCTAACTGTACTTCGGTAATTTCTTCGGTTGTTGGATAACGTACCAACCAGGTTGTGTTTTTCATCCAAACATCAACCGGTACCTTTACGATATCTGTTTTGCCGCTCTTGGTTTTGATCTGAAGAATGATTGGCATCGGCATTTTTTCGAGGTTGTTTACGCGGATGGTATAGCCAGTTAGCTTGCCATCTTTCATTACCTCTTTCACGTCGCCTAAGCCCTGATCCATTTTCCAGTTGTTCAAGAACCAGCTTCTCCAGAACCAAGCCAGATCTTCGCCGCTGCCATTCTCCATCGAGCGGAAGAAATCGAAAGGTGTTGGATGCTTGTAAGCCCAGTTTTTGATGTATTGCCTAAATGCATAATCAAAACGGTCTTTACCCAAAATTTGATCCCTCAAAATGTTAAGGCCCCATCCTGGTTTGCTGTAAAGGTTGATACCGATATTGGCTTCGGCCATGCCATCAGGCATGAGCATAATGTTTTCGTAACGTGGATTACCAATGCTTGATTTGCCGATGGCATTCATGTTTGGCTGACGTTGCTTGTACTCGCCATTGTTGAAATTTTGCGAAGAAATACCGTTGATAAAAGTATTGAACCCTTCGTCCATCCAGCCATATTTACGCTCGTTTGAGCCTACGATCATCGGGAACCAGGTATGGCCAAATTCGTGGTCGATTACGCCCCAGGCACTGCCTTTTTTGGCATTCCAGCCACAGAACACAATACCAGGATATTCCATACCGCCGATATTGGTGGCTACGTTAACTGCCATTGGATAGGGATATTCGTACCACATTTTCGAGTAATGCTCGATGGTGCTTTTCACATACTCAACACCACGGCCATAAGCATCCATGCCATTGCTTTCTACAGGCTGGGCCGAAACGGCCAGCGATTTTTTGCCACTAGGCAGGTTGATGCGCGCCGCATCGAGTACAAAGGCTTTTGAAGAAGCCCAAGCCGCATCGCGGGCATTGGTAATTTTGAACTTCCAGGTCAGCCTGTCCTTGGCCGGACGCGATTTAGGGTCGGTTACTTCGGCTTCAGAACGGATATGTACGGTTGCATCGCTCAATTTGGCGGCATTCCATCTTTTCAATTGCTCTGCAGTAAATACCTCTTGCGGGTTCAACAACTCGCCCGAGCCCATTACGATATGGCTTGCCGGTGCATTCACCGAGAAAGTAATATCGCCATACTCGCAATAGAATTCGCCACCGCCCCAATAAGGCAAAGTATTCCAGCCAATAACGTCGTCGTAAACGCACATGCGCGGAAACCATTGTGCAATGGCATAAATTTCACCGTTTTTGGTAGTCAGGTGACCAGTTCTGTCAGATCCTTCTTTAGGCACGGTATAAGAATAATCCATGCTGATGGTGATCAGGTCGCCATTAGGAGCCATGGGCTGGTCTAAGCGGATCTGCATGCGGGTATCTTCCACCATCGAAGTAAACTTTACCGGAGCTGCCTTTTGCGTTACCTTGATGTTGCGAATGGTATAGCCACCATCAAATTTCTCGCCCTGCGCACCATAGCGGCTACGTGCAGGCGTAACGGCATAGCCGCGTGAGGTTTCTTTGAAGGTGTTTTGGTCTAATTGCAGCCATAAATAAGGCAGCTTATCTGGACTGTTGTTTTTGTAGGTAAGGGTTACCGTACCGCTTACCATGTTTTTAGTCCCGTCGAGGCTTACCGAAATGTTGTAATCAACACGGTTTTGCCAATATTTGGCGCCTGGAGCTCCATTAGCCGAACGGAATTCGTTTCCATTTTGGGTATAGAACAAGGGGCCAAAGGCATCAGCCGGAACATAATTCGTTGCCGGCGGCGTAGTTTGCTGTGCATAGCCCGTAAGGCCCAACAAGCAAACCATCACTGCAAGTGCAGCGTGTCTGGTTAGAAATTTAAGCATAGTGGTTTTTGGTTTGTAATATTTTTGCCAACAGGAACAGGTTTTTGGCCGGTTCTTGTTTTTTGTTAAAGGTAAAGGCTAATTGAATAATTTCAAATAGATACTCAACATTGTTACGCCATGCTAGGGATTATTGGCCTTTATTTTAGGGAGCGAAGGAAGCTTGCGCTGATCTGGTGGCAACTTGCTCCAAGTATGATAGGCCCTGACGGTATAATAGGCATAGTTAAAGGGGCGCTCGGCCTTGACTTGATCTACCGTTGGCCTGTACAGCCCCATAAAATTCTTCATGTCTTCGTCGTTGCCCTCAAACTTGACCACACTCCTGATGTAGGTAGGATTAAAGTTTTTCGATATTTCTTCGTTGTAACGGTCGTTTTCTTCCAGTTCGGCAATTTTGGCCTGTTGCCTGCGGTATTTGCCATAGCCCAGGTTTAACCGCAGCCCCCCTCTTTCCTTGCTCATGTCGACTTGCCGCGCAGGCTTGGCGTCGGGATCGCGGGCATCCAAAAAAGGCGAAATCTTGGCCGTCGTAATGTCAACCGGTTTAAGGTTGTTTACTACCTGCCTTAAATAAATATTTTTGGGAAAAAGATTGGTAAGGTAAACGGTGTCGGTCTGGAAACCCGCCATACCGAAAGAAATCAGGTCGCCGATTTTGGCTGCAATGGCAAAATGGCCATCCTTATCGGTTAAGGTCAATGCTTTGGTGCTCAGGTTCCTGATGGTAGCATTTTCCATCGGCGTTGTTCGGTTGTCATTATCAAAGATATTCCCGGTTAGGGTATTATTTTGTGCAAACAACTGAAACGGAACGGCCAGCAGCAACAATAAGATCAACTTTTTAAGCATATCCAAATTTAAAGCTCTTTTCATGCAAGCCCTTGTATTTAACAAAATTTAACAGAAAACTGATTTTTGTTTTTGAAAATACACGTGGCAAGCAAAGCGTACAAAAGAAAACAAAAAAGGGAATAATGACTTATCCCCTTCTTTATCGTGGTTGTGTATTCAATTATTTTGAAGTGGTGGCGGCCACTACTTCGCCTTTGATGATAACTGTTTTTACAGGATCTTTCGAGTTCGATTTGATGGTTGTGGCTTTGGTAAACACACCAACCGCAGCGGCGTTGTAAGTAAGCTCAACAAAACCACTTTCGCCCTTTTTAACCGGAGTTTGGGTGTATTTGGCTACGGTACAGCCACAAGCAGGCTCTACAGCCGAAATAATCAATGGCTGATCGCCAACGTTTTTGAATTTCAAGGTTACATTAACCGGTTTTCCCTGCGGAATTTTACCGAAATCGTGGGTTTCTTTTTCAAATTTGAATTCAGGCTGCACGTCTTTCATGGCGGTTACCGCTACGAAGCTCGCTACAGCAGCAAATAGAACGATTAATTTTTTCATAATATGGGTTTTAATGATAGTTGCATAGTCAAAAAGCCATGTTACCCGATAGCTGATGACGATTTCAAGGTGATTTAAAAATTCTTTGGCATAAACCTACGAACAATATGGCCTAAATTCCAAAAAACTTAGGGCCAATGAACAAAAAATTCATCAAATCTTCATCTTGTTCGGCCCTGTTGCTTATTTCAATTGTGCCTGGTAAGCTTCTTCGCTAAAGCCGATCAAGACAGCCTTGCCGTTTTGTTCGACCACTGGGCGTTTGATGGCGCTGGTATTGTTGAGCAGGTAAACCAAGGCCTTATCGGCACTATTGATAGTTGCCTGTTGTTCCTTGTCGAGTTTTTTGAAGGTAAGGCCGCTTTTGTTGATGACCTTCTCCCAGCCAAACTGGTTGAACCATTCGGTTAGTTTTTCAGCGGTAATGCCTTTCTTCTTGAAGTCGTGGAACTCGAAATCGATATGGTTTGCCTTCAGCCAATCTTGGGCCTTTTTTACCGTATTGCAATTGGGTATGCCGTATAGGGTCATGTGCTGCTAATTTTGATACAGCCACAAAGTTAGGAAAAGAAGTTTGGAGTTGGTTAAGGAGTTTTCGGTTGGCAGTTTTCAATAATGCGCGATTCGAGTTCCTCCAAAACAAGTTAAAAAATCGATCTTTGGCCATTCATCACATTTATGCGGATATTGGTCACATTTTTAAAATAGATTGAAGGCCGCGGCTTAACATTGTGCCATCAATTAATCCTAACAAACCCAACCCATGAAACCAAAAGAGCTGCAAAAAACGGAATTCTGGATCTCGACCGTTCTATACGTTTTCGCTGTCCTGATGCTGATCACCGCTGCCGGTGGCCGTTTCTACAACGAGCGCTATTATTATTTTAGGGCCGAGCACCTCAACTACTCGCTTTTTTCCAACTACCTCGTACCCGAACTGTTCAGGTATTCCATTCTTTATTTCAATTTCCTATTCCTCAATTTCTATATCGTCCCCTCTTTCCTCAAAAAGGAAAACATTATCCTCAATTCGCTTTTAACTTTCATCATCTTAATAGGATCTGGTTTTACCATCAGCATTTGCAAGACCTATACCGAGGCGTATACGCTTGTTCAATATGACGATATGCAAAACGCCTACAACCGCCTGTTTTTCGATGGCTTTACCTACGAGTTATGGGTCATCGTTATTATTGCTGCCTATGTGCTTTTGAAAGAGTTCATCACTTATTTTATGGCCAACAAGCACGACAAAGCCTATAAAAACCAGATGAAGATCGATGCCGGCTTTGGCATTGCCTTTTGGTTCATTGGATTGATGCTGTGGGTAGCCAGCAATGCCGGCCTTGACATTGTTGTGCTGTGGACCCTGATCATCCTCTCTTCCATTGCCATTGTTATTTATGCCCTGTACTATCTTTTGCCCGAGCTTTACCCAAAGAACCGCAAATTCAGTGCTTTTTTAGGCCAATTGTTTGTTGTTTCCATCTTATTGGCCGTGCCCCTTTCGCTCATTGCCTTTTTGCTGAGGCCGAGAGGCGAAGTGATAGCCATTACGCTTTTGTTCCATTTTCCGGTGCAGCTGTTTCTGAGCGGTCCGCTGGCCTGGTTCATCTACAAAAGGCGATTGGCCAATTCTACGGAACTGACTACCCTGAAAACCGAACTGGGCAAGTCAGATGCGAACCTGAGCTTCCTGAAATCGCAGATCAATCCGCACTTTTTATTCAATGCCCTCAATACGCTTTATGGCACCGCGCTACAGGAAAACGCCGAAAGAACCGGGGAAGGCATCCAGAAGCTGGGCGACATGATGCGTTTTATGCTCCATGAAAACGTACAGGACAAGATCTCACTGACCAGGGATGTCGATTACCTCGAAAATTATATAGCCCTGCAGAAGCTGCGCACTTCCAGATCGGCCAATATTGTGATCGAAACCCAGATCGAAGAACAGCTCAACAATTTGCAGATTACCCCCATGTTGCTTATTCCTTTCGTGGAGAACGCCTTCAAGCATGGGATCAGCCTGCAGCATCCTTCGCATATTAAGATTACCTTGCAAACCAAGGGCAACACGCTTTATTTCGACGTGCACAACAGCATCCATATCAAGGCCGACAACGACCCCGAAAAACTGAAAAGCGGCATAGGCCTGGCCAATGTTAAGCAGCGGTTAGCCCTGCTATATCCCAAAAAGCATGAACTGATCATCAGGGAAAGCGCAAGGGAATTCTTTATCCACCTTACTATACAGCTTTGAAACCTAATCGGCTACCGTACTTCAATTACCTCTTAGCAAGGGCATAGCCATACCCAAACCGTGATCTTACTGCATACACCATGAATCTCAAAAAAATCATCCTCATCTTATTTGTCTTGGCTTTTCCAATCTATTCTTTTGCACAGTTTAAGCTCAGCGGAAAGATCAAAGACTACAAGGGCAGCGAAAAACTGCAGCTCAACATCCCCTTGGTTTATGGTTTTTATAAAGAAAACTCGATTAATATCCCTGTTAAAAATGATGGGAGCTTCAACATCGAACTACCGCTTAAGGAAACAAAATTTGCAAGCCTCATTTTAAGTAATTACAAATATGACCTTTTACTGCATCCCCATAAAAATCTTTCGATAACTCTAAATCAAACAGCTCACCTGATCGAATATTTAAGTGGCACTGCGCTTCGAGAGAACGCTTTTATGCAGCAAATCAACGTTAGGGCTTCTGCATTCTTCTTAAACGACCATTCTGACAATGATAAATATTATGCCCAATTTACTTATCAAAAATTGCTGGATAGCGTGATGCATCCTTATCTCAAACAGCAAGAACAAAAAGTTAAATCTGTTCAAATTTCAAAAATCAATAACATTGATAAACAAATTATTATTGATGACATCAATTACCGCTCGATTTACTTGTTGGATATGTTTGCCCGAACAGCAAATTTGAAAAAAAACACAATGGATAACCTCATTCTAAAGATATTTGAAAATTCCAAGTTGCCAGGTCAGGCAGCCCCTTCCGGATCTAATTATTACAATTACTTGGATAGCTACTTCAAATATTTGGCGACGAAAGCTTTCTTAAGAGCCAAACAGGATAAAACTCCCGACAACCAACCCCTACCGTACTATGGCATTAGTTTGGATAGCGGCAAAACTCTGGCCAAACAAAAAGGAGAATGGTATGTGGAATGGATAGGGGCCATAAAAAACATTCCTGCCAAAAATATTGAATCTTACTTTTATCAAAAAATTGCCTCCCTTTACACCGAAAAAAACCTAACCCACTTACAGTATTTAGCCGAGGCTTTTGAAAAGCAGTTTCCCAGCAGTATTTACTTAAAAGATGTAAAGACAAAAACCACCAGCTTAAAACAAAGACTGGAAGAGAACCAAAACAATAAAAATATTGTAATTATTAATGGCTACGAAAACATTAGCCGTATAGCTGATGTCATCAAAACACTCAGAGGCAAGGTAGTTTATTTAGATATTTGGGGCACTTGGTGCGGTCCATGTAAAGAAGAGCTGCAATACGTACCAGAACTTAAAGCTAGATTTAAAGGTAAAAATGTAGTCTTTGTTTATTTAGACATGGATGAAGATAGCCAAGATGACTTCTGGAAACAGTTTATCAAAGTAAACGCCATGGAAGGCCTGCACCTGCGCAAAAGCAGGCAAAACATTGCTCCTTTTTGGAAAGAGCTGTTAGCCGATGCCCAAGATAAAAGCGAATACTACCCGCAATATTTCATCTTCGACAAAACCGGCAAGCTGATGGTGGCAAAGGCAAAACGGCCCAGTGATAAGGAAGAAGTTTACCAACAAATAGAAAACGTTTTAAACCAAAAGTAAGATGAAAAAGTACATCGCAGCTTTGTTGCTTATATCAAGCATTTTAGCCGTTAAGGCACAAGAAAATGGCATCAACTTTCTGAAGGACACCCAGTGGAACGAGGCCCTGAGCATGGCCAAAGCTCAAAACAAGCTTATTTTTGTGGATGTTTATACCGATTGGTGCGGGCCTTGCAAAACAATGGATGCTGAAATATTTCCTTTAAAAGCGGTGGGCGATAAATACAATCGCCATTTTATCAATTATAAACTGGATGCAGAAAAAGGCGAAGGCCCCGCACTGAAAGCGAAATATAGCGTGAAATCCTATCCCAATTACCTGTTCATCAACGGCGATGGGGTTTTAGTTTACCGATCAACCAGCGCCATGCCAGCTAATGAGTTTTTAAAGGTGGCCGATCAGGCATTAGCCGAAGCGCAACAACCCGTTACCATTGTACAATTGGACGAACGTTACCCCGCTTTGCGCAAAGACAAGGATTTCATGTACACTTACCTGCGCAGAAAAACGGATCTCAAACTGGGCAATGCCGATTTGATAGACGAATACGTCGGCTTATTGAACGAGACGGAAAAAGGGGAAATCAAAAACCTGCAGCTCCTTGTAGACAATGGCAATTTTTTGAGCAAAAACCTGCAATTGGGCATAGCACTTGATGCGTTGATTGCACATAAGGATCAGTTTCCCTTGCTGCAGCAGCAAAACAAGGAAAGCCTGCAAATGATTATCGACATGGCCAAGGAAACCACATTGGCCAAGGCCATTGTCAAAAAAGATGAGCAATTGCTCAAAAGGGTGTTGGACTTAAGCCAAGGTTTTGAAAAAGACTTTGCAGATAACCGTTACACCGTTGCCCTCTCCTATTATTGGGGCACCAAGCAAACCACAAAATATGTGGCTGAGGCTATGGCTTTTGCAGACCATCATCTGCTCAAAATACCTACAGATACTCTAGGCCTGTGGGACCAAAATTTCCTTAAGCGGGCGACAGCTAGATCCAAAAGCACCGAAAATATGGCCCAATACAAGCACACGCAAACCATCAGGTATCTTCGCTTGCTGAACGACCTTGCGCAGAACATTGCTGTTTCCGCTCAAAAAAGAGAACTGGAAGTAGCTAAAAGGTATTCGGACAAGGTATTGGAACTAACGGCAACTGACCCGGAATACTACAAAAATGTTTGGCCCATGTTTGTGCAAACCAATGCCATCATCAACTATAAATTGGGCAACAAAACATTGGCCATCGCCAATATGGAACATATGCTTGCACAATTTAACCAACCAAAAGCTACCGAATATTTTGCACCTTTGCTCAACAAAATGAAAACCAACCAAAAGCTGTAAATGATTGCCATTGCCATAGATGATGAACCGATTGCCCTTGATATTGTGGCCAACCACGCCTCCAAGGTGCCTTTTTTGGATTTGAAAGCCAGCTTTAACAATGCCTTTGAGGCCATCACCTATCTGCAGCAAAACAAAGTAGACCTTATTTTTCTCGACATCAAAATGCCCGACATCAGTGGCATCGATTTTTTTAAGTCGCTAAGCAAGCCGCCGATGGTTATTTTTACAACGGCCTATAGCGAGCATGCCGTACAGAGCTTCGAGCTTGATGCCGTGGATTACCTGTTAAAGCCCTTTTCGCTATCGAGGTTTTTAAAAGCCTGCAACAAAGCCAAGGAACTGCTCGATCTGCGTGCCCAGGCCCCCATCCAGCAAAGCGATTTTATTTTTGTAAAAGACGGCTATGAGCAGGTAAAAGTATGGCTTAAAGACATTAATTACATAGAAGCCTCGGGCAACTACACCCAGTTTCACCTGGCCGATAACAAGCTCATCAGCTCTAGGATTACCATTAACGAACTGGCCGAAATCCTGCCGGCCAACCAATTTGTACGTACGCACCGGGCGTTTATTATTGCCAAAGACAAAATCAGCAAATACGACCGCAGCCAGGTTTGGATCGGCGAAAAAACCATCCCGATAGGAACCACCTATTACGATTGCCTCAAACCCTAGCCAAAGGCCTACGGATAGCCGTGTTGTTTTGCTTGATACACCTTTTGGGATTATGTAGCTTTTAATCCTATCTTAGCCTTATAATTTGACAATAAATGGTTAAGCTTTCTTTTAAACAACAGGTACTGACGGGTTTTGTTGTTTCATTGCTCTTTGTTTTTATTTCGGCACTCACTTCTTATTTCAGCATCAAAGCCTTTTCCGAAAGCTCGCAATGGGTAAGCCATTCGCATGCGGTAATCAGCATTGCCGAGAAAACAGAAATCGAGTTGCTCAATGCCGAAACAGGCCTACGCGGTTACCTTCTTACCGAAAAAGAGGCCTATAAAGCTCCTTACAACAAAAGCGTCAACAGAATCATCCCAAGCATAGACCAGTTGAAAAAATTGACTGTCGATAATCCGCAACAGACCAAACTGGTAGACAGCCTCGAGTTTTACGCCCTGCAAAAGGTAGAGGATATGAAAACGATTGTGCAAAAGGTGAACAGCCTGGGTTTTGCGGCCGCGCAGGCAAGGGCCGTCGATAGCGTTGGCCAAAGCTCCAAAGAAAACTTCCTCCGGATCAACAATATTTTCATTAAAAACGAGCAAGTGCTGCTCGATGAGCGCAAAAGCAACAATGAAAACAAGAGCCGTACCACCATTTTCGTGGTCATTTTAAGTTCGGTAATTATCTTTGGCCTCATCCTATTCTTGTTGCGCTACATCAGAAGCACCTTCGACCAGCAAAAGGAAACCGAAAAAGAAATCCTGAAAACCAATAAGGAACTGGCCGAGATCTCAGCCCAAAACAAGCACAACAACTGGCTATTGAGCGGCGCGGCCGAAATTAACGAAGCCATGCGTGGCGAACAGGAGGTTGACGAACTGGCCAACAACATCATTGCTACGGTTTGCAACTACATCGATGCCCGCATAGGCGCCCTGTTTTTGGTCGACGATAAAAAACAATCGCTTTACCTGAGTGGCACTTATGCCTACGAAGGTCGCTTCAAAAAAACCATCCGCTTTGGCGAAGGGTTGGTAGGGCAAACCGCCTTGGAAAAAAAGACCAAATACATTAAAGATGTTCCGAGCGACTATGTCAAAATCAATTCTGCTTTGGGCGAAACGGTACCCAACTATCTTTTTTTGGTACC
>JBCNPG010000469.1:0-3325 GCA_039593445.1 Pedobacter sp. | reverse complement strand
CGAACTCATCGGTTATAAATTGGATCTGATGCCTTTCGAAGACATCAAAAACAGCGATCCGAACTGGAAGGCCATCCAAATGGTAGGGCTTACCGGCGTGCTGAAAGCCAAGCTTGGAAACTCGGGCGCAACATTCTCGCCTGATGAACTCGTGAGCACCGAAGAAGTAAAACAGCCGCTTAAGGATTTCTATTACAAGGCCCAAATTTGGTTCGACGATTACAAGAACAGCCAACTGACCATCGGCGCCGCTATTGAAATGATTTGCTATGTGGGCAACAAATCGCCAGAAACCACTAAAAAAGAACTCGATAAAAAATGGAAGGGCACGTATAAGCTGGCTACAACACTCGATCCGGGCAGGCAGATCAATCGCCGGGAACTTGCGGTTTTGCTACAGGATTACATGCCTCCTTTTAATGTAAATGTAGATCAAAAAGGCAAAGTGGTGCGCTAGAAAAAGCCACACTGTAACATTTGTAAAATCTTGCTGTACTTTGGGTTGGGTCAATGCTTTTTTCTATAAATTGCAGGCATAACCTCAAACAAATATGAAGAAACTTTACCTTTTTCAACTGTTTTTTCTGGTTTTGCTGTGCCCTGCCTTTGCACAGAACCAAGATTACAGCAACAACGCCCGTTTAGCCCAAAGGGTTAAGGCTTTGGCCGACAAATACCCGCAATGGGTCAAATCAAAATCGCTTACCCAAACCGTTGGGGGCAAAGACATTTGGATGCTCACCATTGGTGGCGCAAACGCCGACCAGAAGCCCGCTATAGCCGTGGTGGGTGGCGTAGAAGGCAAGCACCTGCTAGGTGTAGAAATGGCCATCGGCTTTGCCGAAAAACTGATGGCTTCAAGCCAGACAGACAGCATCAAAACCCTGCTCGGCAAGCAGACTTTTTATGTTTTTCCGAACATGAGCCCCGATGCTACTGAGCAGTATTTTGCCAAAGTGAAATCGGAACGCAGCGGCAATGCTACCAAAACCGACGACGACCGCGACGGCAAACTGAACGAAGATGATGTGGACGATTTGGATGGCAACGGTAAAATTACCTGGATGCGCGTGCTAGATCCTACCGGCAAGTACAAACTTAATCCAGACGATCCGCGCTCGCTCATCTTGGCCGACCCCAACAAGGGCGAAAACGGCAAGTACATCTTGTTGCCAGAAGGTATCGACAATGATAAAGACGGCGATTTTAACGAAGATGGCGAGGGAGGAGTGCATTTCAATAAAAACTCGAGCTATAATTATAAAAACTTTATTCCAGGCGCTGGAGAATATGCCGTTTCAGAGAAAGAGAATAGGGCATTGTTCGACTTCCTGTTCGATGCTTTTAACGTATACGCCGTAGTTACCTTCGGTCCGGTAAACAACCTTTCGGCTCCAGTAACTTTTAACCCTGCCGGGGTAGCCAAACGTGTAATTACCAGCTGGTTCGATGCCGATGTTAAAAGCAATGCCCTGGTTTCAGAGCGCTACAACAAAATTACCAAAACCAAAGACGCCCCGAAAACACAGGCCGAAAGCGGCGACTTCTCGCAATGGGCCTATTTCCACTATGGCAGGCTGAGCCTGAGCACACCGGGATGGTGGGTGCCTAAAGTAGCACCCGATTCGGCGAAAAAGGAAAAGAAACTAACCAATGATGATGCCGTAACTTCTTACCTGCGTTGGGCAGCCAGCCAAGGTATTACCGACACCTTTACCCCTTGGAAAGCCGTTAAGCACCCTGATTTTCCAGGGCAGACCGTTGAAGTTGGTGGCCTGGATCCGTTCGTGCTCAACAATCCACCCTACAAAATGGTAGACGGCATTGTGAGCAAACACACCGATTTTCTGATTGGCCTAGCCGGCATGGCACCCCAAATTGAACTGATTGGCCTCAAAACCGAAAAACTGGCCGATGGCCTGACCCGCGTAACCCTAAAAGTAATGAACAATGGCGATTTGCCAACCTACACCAAGGTGGGCGACCGCAGTTATTTCCTCAAAAAAATTGCCGTAAAAGTGAATACTAACGCCAACCAAACCGTGGTAAGCGGCCGTAAATCGCAAACGCTGGAAAGCATAGCCGGCAAAGACTTTAAGGAACTAACCTGGCTGATCAAGGGGACGGGCAAGATAACCATCGATGCCGGTAGCCCAACCACAGGCAACAAAACAATTGAGGTAGCACTATAATCAAACACAATGAGAATTAAACAGACTATTCTTCTGGCTGCAATGATTTTGTGCGCCGGAGTTTCGAGGGCTCAAAAACCCGAAAATATATTGGCGGCAGTAGGTACGCCGCCAAATCCCAAAGTGATGGTAAGCTGGAACCGCTATAACGACTATGCCGCCATTACCGATATCTGCAAAAAACTAGCCGCGGCGCACCCTAATTTGGTTAAGCTCGAATCGATGGGCAAATCGTTTCAGGGCAAAGACCTTTGGGTAATGACCATAACCGATTCCAAAGTAGGGAATGCCGATAAAAAACCGGCCATGTACATCGATGGCAATATCCACTCTAACGAAATTCAGGGTAGCGAATTTGCCTTGTACACCGCGTGGTACCTGGCCGAGATGTTCAACGCCGGAAATAAGACCATCCAATCGCTGTTGGCTGATAAAACATTTTATATCGCACCAACCATCAATCCTGATGCAAGGGATAACTTTATCCACCAAGCCAATACTGCGCACTCGCCACGTTCGGGCATGATCCCAATCGACAATGACCGCGATGGCGCGACCAACGAAGATGGTTTCGACGATTTGGACGGCGATGGCCATATTGTTATGATGCGCCGCAAAAGCCCAACTGGACGTTTCAAGGTAGATCCAACCGACCCGCGACGCATGATCATGGTAGGCAACGACGAGAAAGGCGATTTTTATGAACTATTGGGTTCCGAAGGTATTGACAACGATGGCGACGGCTTGGTAAATGAAGACGGTGAAGGCGCCTATGACCCGAATCGCGATTGGGGCTGGAACTGGCAACCAAACTACATCCAAAGCGGCGCCTACAAATATCCTTTTTCTTTGCCTGAAAACAGGGCTATTGTCGATTTTGTGATGAAACATCCGAACATCGCTGCCGCACAATCGTACCACAACAATGGTGGTATGATTTTAAGGGGGCCCGGCGCATTGGAAGACCTGGATACCTACAATGCCCTTGATGTGCGCGTATATGATGCTTTAGGCAAAAAAGGTGAGGAAATGTTGCCGGGCTATAAGTATTTGGTGGTTTACAAAGACCTGTACTCGGTTTTTGGTGGCGAACTCGATTGGTTTTATGGCGGCCGGGGCATTTACACGTTCTC
>JBCNPG010000468.1:0-3328 GCA_039593445.1 Pedobacter sp. | reverse complement strand
TGGAACAATGTGATGTTGTTTGCTTTTGAAAAAACTCAGGTAGGTTTGTCTTATTTCTTTTGCTGTCATCTCGTGTAGAAAATTTAGGAGAACAAAATTAAAATTTTATTGCGGTATTCTACTAAAATCCCTTTACATTTGAATACTTCAAATAAAAGCCACAAATTACTCATTATCAGTTTAGAACATGCCGTACAAAGAGAGAGAAATCAATAAAATGTATTATACCATGGGTGAGGTTACCGAAATGTTTGGCGTAAATGCTTCGCAAATCAGGTTCTACGAAAAGGAATTTGACGTGCTGCAGCCCAAGAAAAACAAAAAGGGAAATCGGCTTTTTACTCCTGAAGACATTGAAAACCTTAAAATCATCTTCCATTTGGTTGACGAAAAGGGTTTTACCCTGAAAGGCGCCAAAGAACACCTCAAAAACAACAGCAGCGACGTGAAGGAAAACCAGAAGGTAATCGCTTCTTTAGAGCGCCTGAAAGACTTCCTGCTTAAACTGAACGAAGAAATCTAATAGCTCATATGCCCAGGTTGCTTTTCTTTTTTGCTATAGCCTTATGCATTTCGTGTAATTCTAATGCGCAAAACGACCAAAGGGCCAAAGTTTTATTTGCCGATACCTCATCAGCCTTTGCCAAACAGCAAAATATTGTAGTTACACAAGGCGATTTGGACGACTACCTGGCCTATAAAAAGATAACAGGCGATACGACAGGCCAAACCAGGAAATACCTTAAAATACTCTACTCCACCAAGTCGATGTTAAAATGGGGAATGCAAAGCGGCTATAACGAAGCTCTTGCCCTTGCTGAAGAAAATTTCAGGCGACGCGACCTGGTAAACAAGGTACTGGTGGTTAAGAGCGAGCGGAAGATGTACCTGCAGAAAGATGGCAAAACCATCCAGACTTTTCCAATAGCTTTGGGGCCAAATCCGGTAGGGCAAAAAGAATATGAGGGCGACGGCCGTACGCCTGAAGGAAACTATACATTGGATTGGCAAAGATGGAACAACTCCACTTTTCATTCCTTCCATATTTCCTATCCCAACAAAATCGACTCGGCCCGGGCGAAAGCCAAAGGGCTAACGCCAGGGAGCAATATCATGGTTCATGGCACTTCTAAAGGGGTGAAAAAGAAAAAAGACTGGACTAATGGCTGCATTGCCCTCAGCAATGTAGACATGAAATTGTTTCGCGAAATGGTTTACCAAGACACCCCCATAGAAATCAGGAAGTAACTTACTTTACGGTTTCGTTAATCAACTGCCTCAGTTCTTCATATTTTTCTTGCCTTCCCCCATTTTTGAGGTTATAGGTCATCAAGACTGCTACATAACCATGGTCTTTCTCCAGCAAAGGAAAACTGCCAAACAACCCCGGGCTGCTTACATAAGGACTCAGATTAGCCAAAGTTGAGTTTTTGGTTACCCATTCGCCGTAACCATAGCCTAAGCCGTTTCCTGCTTCTGCTGGCGTGTACGCTACCTTTACATCGGCTGTGATGCGGTTCACCTGCATTTGGGCTATGCTCGCCTCGCTTAAAATCCGTTTGCCGTTGTACAAGCCCTTATTTTGGATCATGGTTAAAAAATTGATATAATCTTCGGCAGTACTGCTGGCGCCACCAGCTGGCAAAACAACTTTTTTATTGCTGAAACTGGTGTTTTTCATGTTTAAGGGCTTTGCAATTCGTTCCTGGAACAAAGTTTCGAAACTTTTGCCGCTTATTTTTTCCAATACCGTTCCGGCTATTTGCAAACCAACATTGCTGTAGTGAAACACTTTCCCAGGCTCTCCTTCCATTGGCAAGGCTGCAATAAAAGCAATGGCATCATCCATATTGTTGGCTTTTCTCATCTCGGCAAGGTCATCCTTCAGGGCACTGGCCTTGATACCGGTTAGGTGCGAAAGGCATTGGCTAATGGTTATTTTGCCTTTCCCATTTTGGCTCAGTACTGGCAAAAACCGGCCCACCGTATCGGTGAGCTTAAGTTTACCTTCATCAACAAAGGTCATAATCAAAGCCGCGCTAAGCCATTTGCTGCAACTGGCAATGGGCAATTGGGTTTGGGCATTGTAATCGCCATTACCGATGCTTAGGTTTTGTTTGCGTGCCATCATGCGCGTCGCTATTTTTTGCCTCAGGTTTTGCTGGTTGGCCGAATTGGAATAGATCACCTTGCCGTCCTTATAAACCATGATAAAGGCACGGCCGCCCAAATCGTCTACATTGGCATTGAGCCAGCTGTCAACCTTACTGAAGTTGTATTGTGCATTTCCTTGCAGGGCGAACAAGCTCAGGAAACAAAAGAGCGCGAATTTTAATGTTTTCATACCTTAAAGATGCCAAAGTTTGAATAAGGTTTAATCGATATCAAAAAATAAATGCATTAGTCGAACAGACCAATGCATTTATCCCACAGGCAAAAATATTGATTATGGATTACCCTGTTTCCTGGTTGTATCAGGCGGTGTTTTGGAGGTATCTCTCAGCATCGAATCTCTTCTTGAGCTGTCTACTGCCGATGAATCCATTGTTCCGTTTCCACTTTTGCTCGAGCTACATCCTGCCATAGCCATACCAGCTATTGCAAGCACTATTAAGAATTTGAATTTCATTGTTATTTCTTTAAGGTTAATAATTGTTCTCTTATTAAATAGCAGCTTATCTATTAAATAAGCTTTGTACTGAAAAAGTTTTAATTATTTCACAACCATTTCAAAAAGAAACAATTAAGCGCTCCGAAACATACAAAATTTCAAAAAGCCAAAAACCCATAGCATTACGAGTTGTTAGGTTATCAATTGTCATCATTATGGATTTAGAGAAATTTTATAACCGGGCCTATCAATGGATGATCAATATGGCTCCCCGATTGGTTTTAGGGATTGTACTTTTGCTTCTTGGCTTTTGGCTGATTAAACTATTAATTAAATGGCTACAAGGCCGGATGCAACAAAAAGCCATTGACAATACAGCCAAACCATTTTTGCTTAGCCTAGCCGGCGTGGCTTTACGGGTATTGCTCATTTTAGGGGTCATGCAGGTAGTTGGCATAGAAATGACCTTGTTTGCTACCTTAGTTGGGGCCTTTGGTGTAGCGGCAGGATTGGCCTTGTCTGGAACCCTGCAGAACTTTGCCAGCGGCATTATTATTTTATTGGTAAAGCCCTTTGCCGTGGGCGACCTGGAGGACCGGGTGCGCGCGATGCTGCCGGGGCAGGGCTGATTAGCACTACTTTGGCAGATTATGCCTTGGCGGGTCGCTGGGGCGGCATCCGCAGTGCGGGCATGGTTTGTCCGGCGGCCTGCTCAGA
>JBCNPG010000467.1:0-3332 GCA_039593445.1 Pedobacter sp. | reverse complement strand
CGTCGCAACAGGTAACACAACAGAACCAGCTTGCGGCCATCGGCAACAATACAGCGCCGGCAGACAGCACCCAAAAGGCACAGCTACAGGATAAAACGGCTCGCATCAAAGCATATAAGGCATTATTGCCACTTACGCCAGAACAGCTGCGCAAGTCTGACCAGCAGATTATTGATGCTTATTTTGAGATTGCCGGCTTCTACCAACAGGTAATCGAAGACCAGGCCGAGGCTATTAAGGTTTACGAGCAGCTGTTGGCCCGCTATCCGCAAAATAACCATCGCGATGCGATTTACTACAGTTTGTTCCTCGCCTACGCCAATAGCGACAAGACCAAGTCGGAAAACTATAGGAACAAAGTGCTCAGCGAATTCCCTAATTCTGTCTATGCCAAAACCATCCTTGACCCTAATTTCTCGGCTAAGCAAAATGCACTCGATGCCGAAGTAAACAAATCATATAACATTGTTTTTGCCAACTACGAACAAAAAGATTTCCCGAAGGTAATTGCCGGAGTTGACGAAACCAACCAGCGCTTTCCGGGCAACAGCTTGCAATCGCAATACGATTACCTGAAGGCCATTGCCATTGGTCGCACCCAAAATGTAGATAGCCTGCTCAATGCCTTCAACAGCATCATAGCCAAGTACCCTAATGATTTGTTGATTACGCCATTGGTGAAAGATCATATAGCCTACATCAATGCCCACTTGGCGGCGTTTAAGGCTAGAAAGATTGCGCTGATCGACTTCGACCCGACCGAGCCTCGTTTTATTGCACAGCAAGAAACTGTTGCGGCGCCTCAACAAGCCGTGAACGAACCTGCAAAAAGCAATCCTGTAACCCCGCCGGCCGAAAAGCCAGTCGTTGCACCGCCTGCAGTTCAGCCCAAATCGGCAGATTTGCCACCGGTAGCGAAGGCCGAGCCCGACCATAAGCCTGCGGTAACGCCTCCGGTAGACAACCTGTTCAGCAAAGCCGAGTCAAAAATCTACTATTATGTTATCGATGTAGCCGATATGACCGTGAGCGTAAGCTCGTCGCGCTTTGGCGTGGGTCAATTTAACCGTGCCAATTATATAGGCGACGGCCTCAAGCACCAGCTATTGGAACTGGAGGAAGATCAATTGATCTATGTAGGCAATTTTGAAAGCCTTGAAGATGTGCAGGATTATGCAAAAGGCATTACGCCGTTATTGCCTAGGATTATGAAGGTTCCGGCCAGCACCTACAAAGGTTTTTACATCAGCAAGGAAAATTTTGATAAGATAAAGAACAGAGATACGTTAAACAGATACCTGGAATTTTTTAAGAACAATTATTAATAAAGGCTAAGGTTAAAAGGCTGATGGAAGCGGGTTGCTCTGCATATCCTGGATGCCTCGCACCTTACAAGAACTACACAATATAAACGAATGAATAAGCCCCTTACCCAAGAAGATATCAGGAAGTACAACAGAAGGATTTGGAAAGTGCTGATCGGCGGACTAGTGCTGTTTGCCCTTTTCATCGTAGCCATCAGTTTTGGTGTTTTCGGCGAAATTCCATCTTTCAGGGCCATAGAACATCCCAAAAGTAACGAAGCCACCGAAATCTTATCAGAAGACGGGAAGGTTTTGGGCACCTATTTTGTAAAAAACCGTTCCAACGTAAACTATAACCAGATTTCGCCCAATGTAATCAATGCACTGATTGCTACCGAAGATGTGCGCTTCCGTTCGCATTCCGGTATCGATTTCAAAAGGACTTTTACCATCTTTTTATATGCCATGGTGGGCAAAAAACAAGGTGGAAGTACCATTACGCAGCAATTGGCCCTCAACCTATTCTCGGAAGAAGGCCGACAAAAGAACTACCTGAAAAGGATTATCCAGAAATTTCAGGAATGGGTAATTGCCGTTAAGCTCGAGCGCAACTATACCAAGGAAGAAATCATCACCATGTACCTCAATACGGTCGATTTTGGCAACCAAGCCTATGGCATCAAATCTGCCGCCAGGGTTTACTTTAATACTACGCCCGATAAACTGACCGTACCGCAGGCCGCCGTGCTGGTGGGCATACAGCGAGGCATTACGCGCTACTCGCCTACCAAGAACCCAGAAAGGGCGCTAGCCAGGAGAAACACGGTAATGGCCTTGATGGTAAAGTCAGACTTTTTGACCCAGGAACAGTTTGACCAGGAGAAAGACAAAGGACTTAACCTGCACTTTACCGCGGCAACAACCAATGATGGCGTAGCCCCATATTTCAGAGCAGTGCTTAAAGCCGAGATCAAGAAAATACTCGACGAGCGCTCGATTACCAAAAATGGCGTGCCTTACGATTTAGACCGAGACGGCCTAAAAATTACCACGACCATCAATTACGACATGCAGGTATATGCCGAGCAGGCCCAAAAAGAATACATGAAACAGCTTCAGGCCCAATTTATAGCCAGCTGGAAGGGACGCAATCCGTTTAAGGGCATGGACCTGCAGATAGACCAGGGCATTAAACGCTCCGATCGCTACAAGGCCCTCAAACTGGAAGGCAAATCTGACGAAGAAATCAGGCAAGACTTCAATACGCCGAGCAGGCTTACCATCTTTACCTGGAAAGGCAATGTTGATACCTTGATGAAACCCATCGATTCGGTAAAATACTATAAGCTATTATTACGCAACGCCATGATGGCCATGGATCCTAAAACCGGTTACATCAAAGCTTGGGTAGGCGGTATCAATTTCGAGCATTTCAAATACGACCAAGTTAAAATGGGTACACGGCAAGTAGGTTCTACAGCCAAGCCCTTTACCTATGCCGTAGCTATCGAAAATGGCTATTCGCCCTGCCTTACTGTACCTAACGAACCGGTGACCATTTCTACGCCGGGCAGCCCTGATTGGACGCCCCGCTCATCTGGAACCCTGCCGGGATCGATAACCCTGCAAAAAGCGTTGGCCTATTCGCAAAACTATGTAACGGCCTATTTAATGAAACAGGTTGGTCCAACGGCAGTAGCTACCGAAATCAAGAAAATGGGAATCACTTCCGATGTACCCGTGGTACCATCCATTTGCTTGGGCTCATTCGATGCTTCTATTTATGATATGGTAGGCGCCTATGGGGCTTTTGCCAATAAAGGGGTGTGGACACAGCCTACCTATATTTTGAAGATTGAAGACAAGAATGGCGTGGTGCTGTATGACAGCAAACCAATTATCAAGGTGGCCATGAATGAAGAGGTGGCCTATGTAATGACACGAATGCTAAGAGGGGTAGTGACCGGCGGAACCGGATATAGGTTAATTGGCCGCTATGGCGTAAACGCACCAACTGGTGGCAAAACA
>JBCNPG010000466.1:0-3335 GCA_039593445.1 Pedobacter sp. | reverse complement strand
ACTGGCTGCGGGCGGCATTCTCATACCGTTGGCTCAGCAAAAAGCACAGGATGAAGCCAGGGATAAGAAACACTACCCAAAAACTATAGTTGACCTTTACAGGGCCGTATTTTTGGAGGTATGCTAATGTCCATGTCTTATAATAGGCTATAACATGCATCACAAAGTAAAGGAAAAGGGCCGTGCCGATGATAGGTATTACAATGTCATTGCTGGCTAGGGTTGTACTCGGAATGTAGAAGACAAACAATGCCAGACAAAGTACGGCCAAAGATGTCCAAATGATGAAAGCCTTCTTGTGGCGCTGTGGCAGGTAGGAGAGCTTCTCTTCCAGGTAATTGGCTTCGGCAGCCGCTATGATCGATTGGAAATCGCTTGGGTCTACTTCCTTGTGCTGCAAAATGACCTCTATTTCCGGAATGCTGTATTTGTATTTCAACAGATCAACAACCTCGGCCGTTAATTGTGCTGTGTTTAGGTATGGCATGAATTGGCAGTTTTAAGGTAGTGCTTGGTTGAGGTTGGGTCTATATTCGCAAAAAGAATTTTCCGGCATTAATTTCTATAATTGACTAATTTAGCAAGATGCGTAATAAAATTACATTTTTTGTGGCAATTTGTTTGGGCTTGGCGCTTTGGGGTTGCGGCAATACCGAGAGCCGGCCTTTGGCAATCCGTTTTTCGGCCGACAGTACGGCTATTGTTATCTCCGGTATCGGCGAAACGGGTTTGTTCAGGCTCAAAACCAACCTTGAAAAAGATACGGCCTATCAGCAATTGGTTTCGGTGCTACAAACACCTGCTGAAGACGATTCAACCGGCATGGAAATCGATTGGCCCGGAAAGCTGCGCATGCAGGGCGATAGCCTGTGGTTCGAACCTGTAAATCCTTTTGTTAAAGGAAAGAACTATCTGGTCGAAACCATGCTCAATACCCAGTTTGCCAGTGGAGGGGATGTTATACGGGGCAAAGTGGGGCATACGGTTAAGCCCCAGCAGCAAATTTTAGTGCGTTAGTCGCTCATTTGCAGCGTACTGTTGCATTTTGAAAAAATAATTCGTACATTTGCATCGTAATAAAGGAAGAAGAGGGGACAGTGTCCCCTCTTTTCTTTTGCAAGAATTTAGGATATGCAGGTAGAAAACAGGGTTAGAGAGCTCGTAGAAGAGAAGATTGCAGACAGGCCTGAGCTGTTTTTGGTAGAAGTGAAGATGTTGCCAAACAACAAATTGATCATCCATGTAGATGGCGACGAAGGCATCAACATTCAAGATTGTGCCGCCATCAGCCGTCACGTAGGCTTTCATTTAGAGGAAGAAAATGCCATCGAAAAAGCGTATAACCTGGAAGTTTCTTCGCCGGGAGTTGGCGAACCCCTCCAATTGAAGCGCCAATACCATAAAAACATAGGCCGGGAGCTGGGCATTAAGCTGGTCGATGGCACAAAAAAAGAAGGCAAGCTTCTTGAAGTTGGCGAAAATGCCATCTTGATCGAAGAGAAAGTAAAAGAAAAAGGAAAAAAAGCACAACTGGTAGAAACATCGGTTGCGTTTGAAAATATAACAGAAACTAAGGTTTTAATTTCATTTAAGTAACAAAATGAGCAATATTAATTTAATCGATTCATTTCAGGAGTTTAAAGACTTCAAAAATATCGACCGCCCAACAGTAATCAGCGTACTGGAAGAGGTATTTCGCAGTATGTTGCGTAAAAAATATGGAACAGATGAGAACTGTGACGTAATTGTGAACCCAGATAACGGGGATTTGGAAATCTGGAGAACCAGAAAAGTAATGGAAGACGGATTTTCTGAAGACGACGACCTTGAGATCGAGCTTGCCGAAGTAAAGCAGCTGGATCCGGATATGGAAGTTGGCGACGATTACATCGAACAGATTACCTTGGAGAGCTTTGGCCGCAGGGCCATTTTGGCTGCCCGCCAAACTTTGGTGTCGAAAGTACTTGAACTAGAGAAGGACGAAATCTTCAAAAAATATAAAGACAGGGTTGGCGAAATCGTAACCGGTGAGGTTTACCAAGTTTGGAAAAAAGAAACTTTGGTATTGGATGATGAAGGCAATGAGTTGTTGATGCCTAAAACCGAGCAGATCCCTGCCGACTATTTCAAAAAAGGAGATGCCGTACGTGCGGTGATTTCTAAAGTAGACATGGTTAATGCTACGCCAAAAATCATCATCTCTAGGATTGCGCCAGAATTCTTGCAGCGTTTGTTCGAAATCGAGGTTCCAGAGATCTTCGATGGTTTGATTACCATTAAAAAAATCGTGCGCGAACCAGGCGAGCGTGCCAAAGTGGCGGTAGAATCATACGATGACAGGATTGATCCGGTAGGTGCCTGCGTAGGTATGAAAGGTTCTCGTATCCACGGTATTGTGAGGGAGCTTAAAAACGAAAATATCGACGTAATCAACTTTACCAACAATATTTCGTTATACATCCAACGTGCCTTGAGCCCTGCGAAAATCACGTCTATCAAGTTAGACGATGCCACTAAACATGCTTCGGTTTACTTGAAGCCAGACCAGGTTTCGTTGGCCATCGGCCGTGGCGGACACAACATCAAGTTGGCAGGTAAGTTAACCGGCTATGAAATCGATGTGTACCGTGAAGCAGGCGAAGAAGACGAGGATGTGGATATCGAAGAATTCTCGGACGAAATCGATAGCTGGATCATCGACGAGCTGAAAGCGATCGGACTAGATACGGCCAAGAGCGTATTGGCCCTGTCGGTTGACGAGCTGGTGAAGCGTACCGATTTGGAAGAAGAAACAATTAAAGAAGTGATTGCCATTTTGCAATCGGAATTTGAATAACGCTTATGGCTTGAATAAGACAAGAATAAACGTTACTTTTGTATATAAACAGTAAAAAAATAGGATAATAAATGTCAGACGATAAACCCATAATTTTATTTAAAGCAGCTAAGGAACTTAACATCGGAATTGCTACCGCCGTAGATTTTCTGGGTAAGAAGGGCTTTGCTGTGGAAAATAAGCCCACTACGAAACTTTCAAAAGATATGTACGATACCTTGTTGAAAGAGTTTCAGGGGGACAAAATCGTGAAAGAAGAAGCCAATCAGATAGTTATAGGTAAAATTCGTCGTGATGAACCCGAAGCAGCTGAGAGAGCTCCTGAGACGCCTAGAAAAAAACAAGATTTTGAAAACGAAGGTGTTTTGATCAAAAACCTTCATTCATATACTCCTCCTGCAGAAAAACCTGTAGTAGAGAAGCCCGTTGAGGCTCCAAAAGAAGAACCGGCTCCAAAAGCAGAGCCAGTTGAAGAAGGTGCATTGCTGGGCGTTAAGAT
>JBCNPG010000465.1:0-3337 GCA_039593445.1 Pedobacter sp. | reverse complement strand
GCGCGATTTAAGGCTCAAGGTACCATAATCCAACGGCGATTCGTAGCTTCCAAACAGCTCGGCAGTTAAGCCATCCATAATGATAAAGCTTTGTTGCGACTTAAACTGGAACGAGGTCTTTCCGGTTTTTAGGGCTTGTCCGGCCAGGTTTGGCGCCTCAAAGCTCAGGTAAAATACGTTGAGGTTGTTGTTCATGTTCCACCATTTGGTTACTTTGGTTGGAATGTTCAAATTGGCTCCCAAGGCAATGTTTTTAGCAATATTGGCATTGGTTTGGTATAATGCTTTCTGAGAGGCATCAGGCAAGATTACCTCGGTAATTACGTCGTTTACACGGCTATAGGTCAAGCTTAACAGGTATTTCTGCATAAAGGTATACGAAACCTCGAAGTTGTGCGTGTATTGCGGGTTCAGGAACGGATTTCCCTTGTTGTAGGTATATTGATCAAGGTAGTAAATAAACGGGTTCAAGGCATCGTAGCTTGGCCTGTCTATCCTGCGGCTGTAAGAGAAGCCAACCTGGTTGTTTTCAGACAGCGTTTGCTGCAGGAAAAAAGTTGGGAAAAAATCCCAATAGCTGCGCTTCACCACATTGTTGGTGGTAATCAGATTGCCTTTTGAATTGGTTTGCTCCATCCTTAAACCTACTTGAATGGTGGTACTTTTAAATTGTTTGTTAAAGTTGGTGTATACAGCGTTTACGTTTTCATCATACACAAACTGGTTGCTGCGGCGCACATCGTTGGTCCAGGCATTATTAAGGTAGGTTTCCGCAATGAGGTTGTTGTCGGTTTTTACCCAGCTGCTTTTCGCGCCAGCCTCCAACCTCATGGTTTTGTTAATCGGCAAGGTATAATCCAATTTGAAAGCCTTGATTTCGATCTTGGATGGTGTTCCATTGCGTGTAAATTCGGTAGGACGGATCAGATTGCCATTGGCAAAGCGATAGGTGTTGTCGTAGTTCGAGCCGTCGTTGCCGTTAAACCTCGAGTAGTCCAAATCTGCAGAAAGCTCCTGTCCGGTGGTATCTAAAACCGATTTATAGTTCAGGTTGTACGAAACATTGTTATACTTGCTGTTTTGCATGCTTTTGGCCAGCAATGTCGAATCCACCTGAGTAAACGAAGGGCCGATAATGGTATTGTTGTCGTTGTATTCGTTGGCTTTGTTGAAATAACCATTTACCAAAATGCCTAAGGTGTTTTTCTTGTCGATAAAGAAATCGACACCAGCCTTGAAGTTGTTGTTGCGGCCTTTGCGGTAGCTGTCGCCGGTTTGCATAAAATAAGTATCAGGCGTACCGTTAGAAATACGGTCGATGGTGATCAGGTTATCCCTGCCTTGTTGACCATAATTGTAGTTGCCGAATACATTTACGTTCTTGGTGCGGTGGTTGATGCTGATTCCCGCATTGCCCCTAAAGTTTTTGCCATAGCCAGCGGTAAGGTTAACATTGCCATTGGTGCCACCGTTTTTGCTCTTCTTGGTTTTGATATTGATGATGCCCGAATTGCCCGAAGCATCGTATTTTGACGATGGATTGGTAATCAGTTCGATGCTTTCCAGCTCGGAGCTTTGCATGTTTCTCAGCAAATTGGCCACATCGGCATTGCTCATGTAGGTTTGCTTACCATCGAGCATGATCAATACACCTTGTTTGCCTTGCATGGAAATCTTATCGTTCTGGTCAACGGTTACACCAGGGGCTTTTTGCAATACCTCTAAGGCATTTGAACCCACAGCTACCGTGCTGTTCTCTACGTTCATCACCAATTTGTCGGCCTTTCTTTCGATTAAGGGCTTGGTGGTGGTAATGCTGACTGCGTTCAGTGTTTTGCTGTTCGATTTCAGATGGACGTTTTCGAGGTTAAGCACGCTTTCTGACGCGTTAAAAGGCTTACTCTTATAGATTTCGAAACCCATCATATTGGTTTTGATGTAATAGTTGCCCGCTTTGATGTTAACAAATTGGAATTTGCCATCGGGCGAGGTCATTGCCGTTTTTACCAGCGACGAATCGGCGGTTTTGAAAAGGCCAATCGTGGCATAGTCTACCGGTTTGTTCTGCTCGTCAAGAATAGTTCCGTTAATGGTACCTTGTGCCGGCTTTTCTTGCGCTAGCGCGGCGTTGCCCAAGCAAAAGCTCAGTAAAACAAGGAATAGGGAGTAAATAGTTTTCATTTTGTGTTGTTTAAGGTTTAAAAAATAGGGCAAAAAAATCCTGTTGCGCTTCCGCGCAATTTTTCTCCTGCCATAAATTTTAATTTAGTTTAAAAAGCCGGAGGCTCTTTTTATAGTTTGTTGTCTTATAGACGAGCCCAAAGTTTAAAAGGTTACAAGAAAATCGGCTTTTTTTTAAATCCAGAAATTTCTTTAAACGAAAAAGGCCTGTATAGTTCAACTACACAGGCCTTTATTGAAGAAATATTTTTTGTTATTTCATGCCTAAAACATCGGCTCCCTGGTCAAAAACCAGGTCAACCGGAATGCCTTTTTTGCTTAGGCGGTCCAGATCGGCCTGTAGTTCTGGCTGGATGATTCCTTTTTCCTTTTGGGCTTTTTCTACGGCGCTCTTATCGCCATTGCCTTGCAGCATAATGATAAAGGCGCTCAGTTCGTTCATGGCTTTGGCAAACTGGTCGAAGTTTACGCGATAGGTTCCATTGGCCAATCTTTCAAAAGCTCCCTTTTCCTTAAAGAAATTGAAGCATTGCATATTGGCTTTTCCATGGGCCTCTGAGGCACCAAAGCGTACCGAACGTAGGATGCCGGCCATGAAAGTGGTATAATAGTCCTTGATGTCGCCGGTTAGTTCGCCTTTTTTAAGCAGGCCGGTAACCATGTAAAGCCCTAAAATATCGGCTTTGCCCTCTTCTAGCCAAGAGTATTGCTCTTTCAGTGCCGACCGCACGGTGCCTTTGCCATTGATGGTGTTTTTAATGCCTAGGCCGTGCGCCACTTCGTGGAACATCACGTTGGCAAAAAAGGCGTCGAATTTGATGTATTGTTGCTGGCCCTTATCAATCAGCTCCTTGGCAATAGGCACCAGGATTTTATCGAATTTGGCCTGCATCGCATTTTTCAATTGCGAACGGCGGGTTCCTTTTTTCTGTTGGATGGTTTCATCGTTGGGCAGGTTTACGGCGATGGTTTTAGAGCCTGCATTACAGTCGCCGGCGTAATAAACCATAGCTAGGAAGAGAGGCCACCAACATCCACCTCATGGCCAGCGGATAGATGCTCGCTGCCGTCTGTATCACATTCCTCAGGACCTGTGCATCACCCTCCTGCTCAATCAGCGACTCCAGCGTCGTCAACACATATGGCTGCATCGTCT